>NZ_JAALDX010000520.1:0-6826 GCF_014145095.1 Dietzia sp. SLG310A2-38A2
CACCTCGCCTCCGCGGTCGGGTGAGCAGGACGCACCCCCGGAGACCGGGCCGTGCGTGGACCCTGACCCCGCCGTGATCGCGACGTGCCTCGAGCCGGCGGTTGCTGTCGCCGGCCTCGGAGAGAGGGCGCTGGTCGCCGAGGCGACGGGTGGCGTCAAGATCGTCTCGGTGGACGGACCCCCCGAGGACTTCGGCCGGGTCGAACCGCGGGGAGGGCGGGTGGCGGCTGTGGCGCCCTCCCCCGACTTCGCCCAGGACCGGCTGGTGTATCTCCTCGTCGTCGGCGACGGCCCCTCCAGGGTCGAACGACTCGCGCGCGGCGACGCACCCAGGACGGTCGCCGAGCTCGCCCCCGCGGAGTCCGGGGGGCTCGCGTTCGTCGACGACGTCCTGACGGTGGGCGTGGGGTCGGAGCTCCTGCGGTTCCCCGGGTTCAGGGGGATCGGCACAGCGGACGATCCGGAGGTCGTCGCCCGCGACCTGGGCCGGGTCAGCGGGCTGTGCACCCACGGGTCCGACCTCTATCTCTCTGCCGTCACCGACCGCGGCGCGGTCATCCGGAGCGCCGATCGCATCATCTGGACCTGGCCCGATCAGCGTTCGGCGGGAGGGTGCGCCGCGGCCGAGGACTCACTGGCACTCGCATTGCCGGACGGCGAACGCGCCGACACGCTCCCCCTCGCGGGTGGGGCGGCACGTGGCCAGCCAGAGGCGTTGGCCGAGGGGCGCTACGGACGGATCACCGGTCTGGCGGCGGTCGGTGACGGTGTGTTGCTCGGCGGGACCACGAACAAGCGAGGCGGCTCCCCGGTTCCCACCGACGACCGCGCTGTCATCCTGCCCCAGACCGGTGGTGGCGGCGGGGACGCCCGGACCTGACTCGCAGTCGAGCGGGGCGCTTCATCCGGCGGGCCACACCTCGTCGACGCGATGGAGGGTGACGCCGAACCGTGCCGCGGTCTCGCCGGCGTCGGGAGACGACAGGCAGTCACGGAGCATCACGTCGACCAGGGGGCTCGGGAGCGTCGGGAGGACATGTCCGAGGAGACGTGCGAGGGCGGCCGGAAGATGTCGGATCCGCACGTCCGCGCCGTTCACACGAGTGACGAACTCGTCCACGGAGAGGGACTGCGGTCCGGCGAGCTCGTGGGTCCCGGTCGGGGTGGTGTGGTCCAGAGCCGCGTGAAGCAGGGACTCGGCAACATCATCGCGTGCGATCCAGTCATAGCGTTGGGTTCCCGGCCCGAGCACGGTGACGGGTCCTGCCCCCGAGGAGAGCATCTCCGTGACGGTGGGTCCGGGTGCGTCGGGTGTGCCGAAGATGTGCGCGGCGCGGAAGACGACGGCGGGGATCCCACTGGCGCGAATGAGTCCTTCGGCTTGGGCCTTGTACCGCAGATACGGGTTGGTCGAGGTCTCATCCGCCCCCAGATAGGACAGAAAGACGACGCGGCGCACCCCTGAGTCCTTCAGCGCGGCCACCGTGGTGCGCACTGTGTCGAGATTCGCGGCCTCGTAGGTGTTGGGCCGTCTCGGGAACAGGGTCCCCGCCAGATGCACCACCGCAGACGCTCCGGCCGACGCCGTAGCGACGTCGTCGCCACGGGTCAGCGCGCGGACCTCGTTCGGCAGCCCGGCCATCCGGGCCCGAAGCGCGGTGCCGACCTGGCCGGAGGCGCCGGTGATGACCACCGGTCCCGTGCTCCACTCTCGCTCGGCCACCACGTCACCCGCTCCCGTCCGAACCGTGCTTCTCGGGCACCTGGGCACCTGGGCACCTGGGCACCAGAAGAACACACCCCGTCTCGACCACGCAAGGCCCCCGGCGCTGTCACAGATGCGTGCGCGTGCCGGGTGTGCGGTGAACACACCGGACCCTGCCGACGGTCAGTGGCCGGCACCGGCGACGGACCGCGCCGGCACGAACCACCCGGAGCTCACCCGCAGGCGGCGATCACGAGCTCCTTGACCCTCGCCGGGTCCGCCTGACCGCGCGTGGCCTTCATGACAGCTCCCACGATCGCCCCGGCGGCCTGGACCTTTCCGGAGCGGATCTTCTCGGCGATGTCCGGCTGGGCCGCGAGAGCGTCGTCGACCGCCTTCTGCAGGGCCGAGTCGTCACGGACCACCTCGAGTCCCTTGTCGGCCACGATCCGGTCCGGCTCACCCTCGCCGTCGAGGACCGCGTCCACGACCTGGCGGGCGAGCTTGTTGGTGAGCGTGCCCTCCGCCACGAGTTCGACGACCCTCGCCACCTGGGCGGGGGTGATCTCCAGCTCCTTCAGGCCCACGCCGCGCTTGTTGGCCTGCTGCGAGAGGTAGGACACCCACCACGACCGTGCCTCGGTGGGGGGCGCGCCGGCGTCGACGGTCGCGAGGATCAAATCCAGGGCTCCGGCGTTGACCAGGTCGCGCATCTCCTCGTCCGAGACGCCCCAGTCGGCCTGCACCCGAGCGCGGCGCAACCACGGCAGCTCGGGCAACTCGGCGCGGATCTTCTCGATGAGCTCGTCCAGCGGCTCGACCGGCGCGAGGTCGGGCTCGGGGAAGTACCGGTAGTCCTCGGCGGATTCCTTGGGCCTTCCCGCCGTGGTGGTCCCGTCGGACTCGTGGAAGTGACGGGTCTCCAACACCACCTCGCCACCGGAGGTCAGGACGTCGGCCTGTCGGCACATCTCGGAACGGACGGCGATCTCGACGCTGCGCAGCGAGTTGACGTTCTTCGTCTCGGTGCGGGTACCGAACTCGGCGGCACCCTTCGGCATGAGCGAGACGTTGGCGTCGCACCGCATCGACCCCTGGTCCATGCGCACGTCCGAGACGTCGAGACTCCTGAGCAGGTCCCGCAGCGCCGACACGTACGCTTTTGCGATCTCCGGCGCACGCTCCCCCGCCCCGACGATCGGCTTGGAGACGATCTCGATCAGCGGGACGCCAGCGCGGTTGAAGTCGAGCAGCGAATGCGTGGCCCCGTGGATCCGGCCGGTGGCCGAGCCGACGTGGGTGGATTTTCCGGTGTCCTCCTCCATGTGCGCCCGCTCGACCTCCACGCGCCAGGTGGTCCCGTCCTCGAGCTGGACGTCCAGGAAACCGTCGTGGGCGATCGGCTCGTCGTACTGCGAGATCTGATAGTTCTTCGGCTGGTCCGGGTAGAAGTAGTTCTTCCTCGCGAATCGGCTGTACGGCGCGATCGAACACCCCAGGGCCAGCCCGATCTTGATCGCCCATTCGACGGCCTGCCCGTTGACCACCGGCAACGCCCCCGGTAGACCGATGCAGACCGGACACACCTGCGTGTTGGGGTCCGCCCCGAACGCGGTCGGGCACCCGCAGAACATCTTGGTGGCGGTGTGCAGCTCGACGTGCACCTCCATGCCCATGACGGGATCGAAACGTGACACGACCTCGGTGAACTCCATGCGGAACAATCTAGCCGAAGAGGCAGGCGGCCTCGCGGTAGCGGTCCTCCGGAACGGTCTTGAGCACGGCGACGGCGTCGGCGACCGGCACCATCTCGATGGACTCCCCGCGCAGGGCCACCACTTGACCGAAATCCCCGCGGTGCACCGCATGCGCGGCGTGGACGCCGAAGCGGGTGGCCAATACGCGGTCGTAGGCGGTGGGCGTGCCCCCTCGCTGAATGTGGCCCAGCACGGTGGTGCGCACGTCACGGTTCATGCGCTCGGCGATGGCGACGGCCATCTGGTCGGCGACGCCGGTGAACACCTCGTGGCCGAACTGGTCGTTCCCGCCCGCTCGCAACGACATCCCGGAGCCCTCGGCCGGCCTCGCGCCCTCCGCCACCACGCAGATGCCGTACGCCTCACCCATCTGGAAGCGGCGCTTCATCACCTTGCACACGTAATCGATGTCGAACGGCACCTCCGGGATGACGATCATGTGCGCCCCGGACGCGAGCCCGGCGTGGAGCGCGATCCACCCGGCGTGCCTCCCCATCACCTCCACGAGCATGACCCGTTCGTGGGACTCCGCCGTCGTGTGTAGGCGGTCGATCGCGTCGGAGGCGATCGAGACCGCGGTGTCGAACCCGAAGGTGTAGTCGGTTCCCGCCACGTCGTTGTCGATGGTCTTGGGGACGCCCACCACCGGGACGCCGTTCTCCGTGAGCCACCGCGCCGCCTTCAGCGTCCCGTCGCCACCGATCGCCACCAGCGCGTCGAGGGAGTGACGCTGCAGGGTCTGCCGGATCTCCGGCAGGCTCCCGGTGAGGATGTCCGGGTTGAGCCGGCCCGTTCCGAGGATCGTGCCCCCGCGAAGCAGGATCCGGTCGATCCCCTCGTCGTCGAACAGTGGGACCGCACGGTCGTGGACCAATCCCGACCACCCGTCCTGGAAGCCCAGGACCGGCGAGTCGTACTCGGAATGGGCGGTCCGCACCAACGCGCGGATGACCGCGTTGAGTCCGGGACAGTCTCCGCCAGCGGTCAGCACGCCAATTCGCACGTCGGACTCCTCTCGGTTCTCCAGCAGTCTAGGGCCGGGGTCTGTTCACCGCGCTTGGCTCCGGTGACTGTTCACCGGTACGAAACGCCATCGTCGCCACTCCTCCGAGCAGGACCACGACGGCGGGGAGGTACATGGCGTCCGCCACCGCCTGCCCGACGTCGCCGTGCACGACCAGCCGTGCTTGCATCAACGCACCGATCGCCGCGGAACCCAGGACGGCGCCCACCTGGCGGGTGGTGTTGTAGACCCCCGAGCCCGCTCCGGCGGACGCGAGCTCGAGGCGACGCATCGCGGTCGACGATGTGGGCGCCCAGACACACCCGTTGGCCACCCCCATCAGCGCGATGGGTCCGAGCAGCACGGGGATCGAGGACTGCGAGTCCATGACCAGCGCCAGCCAGAACAGGGAGATGGCGTAGGAGAAGTACCCGATCCCCGTGAACAGCCGCGGGTCGATCCTGTCGGCCCACCGGCCGACGACCGGTGCGAGGACGCCCGCGATCAGCGCCATCGGCAACAGCATCAGACCCGCGCGCGTGGGGCTGAGGTCCTTGACCCCCTGGAGGTAGAACATCAGCGGCACCATGGTGCCGGCGGTGACGAAGCCGATCGTGGAGACGCCGAAGGTGCCGATCGAGAAGTTGCGGTCCCGGAACAGGCGTAGAGGCACCAGCGGCTCCGTGCGCACGCGTGACTGCCACCAGACGAACGCCGCCAGGCCCGCCGTTCCCGAGAGGATGAGCGCGAGGGTTGTCCCTCCCCAGCCGTGGGACTCACCCTGCTGGATGCCGAACACCAGGAGGAACATGCCCAGGGCCGACAGTACGATGCCCGGGCCGTCATAGGAATGCGAGCGGGTCTCGAGCCTGGGGACCCACCGCCAGACCAGGACCACGGCCAAGACGCCGAAGGGGATGTTGACGAAGAAGATCGCGCGCCAGTCGAACGCGTCGATGAGCACACCACCCAACACGGGCCCGACGACAGAGGCGATGCCCGCGACCGCGCCCCAGGTGCCCATGGCCGCCCCGCGGCGCTCAGGCGCGAAGACCCGGGTGATCACGCTGAGCGACTGAGGGGTGAGCAGCGCGGCGCCGAGTCCCTGGAAGACCCTCGCGACGATGAGTGTCTCGATACTGCCCGCGAGCCCGCACCACAGCGAGGCACCCGTGAACAGGATCAGTCCGGCGATCGAGACGGCGCGGGGGCCGATCTGGTCGCCCAGACGACCGGTGAACAACAGCGGTACGACGTAGGCCAGCAGGTAGGCACTGGTCACCCAGATCACCTGGTTGGTCGACGCACCGAGTTGCGTGACGAAGGCGTCGGTGGCGACCGCGACGATCGTCTGGTCCACCAGGATCATGAAGAACCCGATGACCAGCGCCGTCAGTGCCTTCCATGCGTCCCTCTCGGGGACCTTGGTCACGCGATCGGGCCTCTCGCCGCCTCGAAGGCGGCACCCACCCGGTACAGGCGGTCGTCGGCCAGCGCCGGAGCCATGATCTGCAGGCCCGCCGGGAGTCCGTCGACGAGACCGGACGGAACGGACATTCCGCAGTGCCCGGCGAGGTTCAGCGGGAGGGTGCAGAGGTCGAACTGGTACATGGCCACCGGGTCCTCGACCTTGGCGCCCAGCGGGAACGCGGTCGTGGGGGTGGTGGGCGACACCAGGACGTCCACCTTCTCGTACGCGGCATCGAAGTCGCGCGCGATGAGAGTGCGCACCTTCTGAGCCTGGCCGTAGAAGGCGTCGTAGTAGCCGGCCGAGAGGGCGTAGGTGCCGAGCATGATGCGGCGCTTGACCTCGGGACCGAACCCGGCTTCGCGGCTCGCCGCCATGACCTGGTCCGCGGAACCGTCGCCGACCCGCAGGCCGTACCGCATGGCGTCGAACCGGGCCAGGTTGCTGGAGACCTCGGACGGGAGGATCAGGTAGTAGGCGGGCAGTGCATAACGGAAGTTCGGGCACGAGACCTCGACCACCTCCGCACCCAGTTCCCGCAGGGTGTCCACCGAGTCGCGGAACGACGCCTCGACCCCCGCCTGGTACCCCTCCCCGGCGAACTCGGAGACGACGCCCACGCGCACACCGGACAGATCTCCCCTCGCGCCCTCGCGCGCCGCCCGGACCATGTCCGGGATCGCCACGTCGAGGCTGGTGGAATCGCGCGGGTCGTGCCCGGCGATCACCTGGTGCAGGAGCGCGGTGTCCTCGACCGTGCGACCACACGGTCCGCCCTGGTCGAGCGATGACGCACAGGCCACGAGGCCGTACCGGGACACGGTGCCGTAGGTGGGCTTGACGCCCACCGTGGCGGTGAGGGCGGCCGGCTGGCGGATGGACCCGCCGGTGTC
>NZ_JAALDX010000520.1:6885-8234 GCF_014145095.1 Dietzia sp. SLG310A2-38A2
TGGCGATCGGGGCCTGGTGGGATGCCAGGGCAGCGGCGGAGCCACCGCCGGACCCGCCCGGGGTGCGGCTGGGGTCCCACGGGTTGCGGGTCGGGCCGTACGCCGAGTTCTCGGTCGAGGACCCCATGGCGAACTCGTCCATATTCGTCTTGCCCAGGATCGGGATGCCCGCCTCCCGCAGCCTCGCGGTGACCGTGGCGTCGTACGGCGAGCGGTAGCCCTCGAGCATCCTCGACCCGCACGTCGTGGGGGCGTCGGTGGTGGTGAACACGTCCTTGAGGGCGACCGGGACCCCCGCCAGCGGGCCGAGTTCCTCGCCGGCCGCGAGACGGGCGTCGACGGTGCGCGCGGCCTCGAGCGCCTCGCCTGCTCCCACGTGGAGGAAGGCGTTGATCTCCCCGTCGACCTCCGAGATCCGGTCGAGGTGTGCCCGGGTGACCTCCTCCGAGGACACCTCCCGCGCGGCGATCCGGCCGGCCAGTTCCGCGGCGGTGGCGGTGGTGAGCGAACTCATGCCTCCTCCCCCAGGATCTGCGGGACCTCGAAGCGCTGCTGATCCGCGGCCGGGGCCTGGTCGAGCGCCTGGTCAGGGGTCAGACCGGGGGTGACGACGTCGGTGCGGTACACGTTGGAGATCGCGGTGGGATGGCTCATCGCCGGGACGTCGTCCGCTGCGACCTCGGACACGGCCTGCACGTGGTCGAGGATGTCGGTGAGCTGTCTCGCGAACGAATCCAGCTCGGAGTCGCTCAGTTCCAGGCGGGAAAGCCTGGCCAGATGCGCGACGTCCCCGCGTGAGATCGAGGTCACGTGTGTAGTCCCTTCGGCGTGGCGTGTCGGTACCGGCCCAGCCTAGTCAGGCCGTCAGAGTGCGGCACAATGGGCGCCATGTCTTATCTGCTCCGCGTCCTGCTCCCCGATCGACCGGGCAGCCTAGGCTCCCTGGCGGTCGCCCTGGGAACCGCCGGCGCGGACATCATCAGCCTCGACGTGGTGGACCGGTTCGACGGGGTGGCCGTGGACGACATCGTCGTGAACGTTCCCAACGGGACCTTCCCCGACACCCTGATCACCGCCGCCGAGCAACTCGACGGCGTCATGGTGGATTCACTGCGGCCGTTCGGCGGGATCCTCGACGCGCACCGCGAGCTCGAACTCATCGACGCGGTGGCGGGCGCGGGGGCCGGCGCGGACCAGATGCTCGCCGACGAGTTGCCCGCGGCGCTGCGCCTCGGGTGGGCGCTCGTCGTGGAGGAGACCTCCGACGAATGCAGACTGATCGCACGCGGCGCCGCCGCGCCGTTGTGGGACGGGGGCCGCGTCGATGCGGTACGCCACCTCGAGCGGGC
>NZ_JAALDX010000521.1:0-2095 GCF_014145095.1 Dietzia sp. SLG310A2-38A2
CGCGGGTACGGGCCGGCGCGGTTCTCCGCGCACTCTGTGGCCCTGGGCGCGCGACCGGACCGCAGTACCTTCCCCGCGCAGGCGCCCTGCCCGGTCCTGATCGTGGGGGCATCACACGACCAGGTGGTGCCGACCGAGGAGCAGCGCAGGTGGGCCGAGGCGAACGGTGCCGGGAGAGACGGTGCCGGGGGCGGCAGCACGGGCGCCCAGGAAGTGGCCTACGTGGAGATCCCGGAGACCGGGCACATGCTGCCGGTGGAGACGCCTGAGGAGTTGGCCGCCGCGATCAGCGACTGGTGGCGTCGCACCGAGTCCTGATTCGGGTGAATCCCGGGTCGTAGAGCTCGAGTACCTCGTCGTCGTCCTTGTCCGCGTCACCCACGCACCCACGGCTCACCCACGCACCCACGGCTCACCCACTCGCCGAGCGCAGCCTCGTGTCGAAAATGCTCCTCGCCGCAACCGCTCGGACGGTCTAGAGTTCTTCCCCAGAAGGCGGGGTGGTCGTCAATGACTTCTCGAAACCGACCGTTGTCCCAGAGTTCCGTCGGGCCGGGGGACAGAGCGAATCGCGCGTTGAGGGAGCTCGACGACCAGGTCTTCTCGGACGTCGTTCTGCGGGAAGTGCATCGTCGCAGCGCGTTCGGCCGGGTTGCCGGACAGATTGACAGGGCCGTGAAGACGGTCCGGGCTCCGGACGTTGACCCGCTCCGGAAACCCGCGGCGCCACGGGGCGCCGATAGCGCCACTGTCGCGCGTCGTGCCCGTGCCGTTGCGGTTGCAGTATCGCGGGGTGCCGCAATGCAGGTGCCTCTGATGTGCTCGGTCGAAGCGGCTGAGGCCCTCGCGCGGCGCGGAGTGTTGTCCGAATCCACCGCCGCCGATGCACTGCGGACGTTTGCGCGAGACGGTCGCCTGATCGCGCTCCGCGGCGACCGGAGATGGGTATACCCGCGATTCCAAATGGATTACTTCGATCCGCGCGAGCCGAACAACATCATCTGCGCGATCAACCGGGTGCTGGACGCCGGTCGCTATCCGGAAGCCGCGACCTCCTGGTGGACCCTGCCGTCGGTCGCCTTGCCCGGCCAGCGCGCACCCGTGGACCTTTTGGGAGGCGACCACGACGCACTGCGGCAGCTGGCGTCGGAGTACGCGTCCGGAGCTGATCAGTGACAGGTGCGCGGTCGGATCAGCGGGGGAGTTGCCCGTCGTCGATCTTGATGACGGTCCCGGTGACCGCCTCCGACGCGTCGGAGACGAGGTAGAGCAGTGTGGAATCGAGTTGTTCGGGCACGCCGAGTCGCCTGCGCGGGAACCCGGGCGCGATGTCGCCGACCCGCTCGAGCATCCCGTCGGTCATCTCGGACTCGAAGACCCCCGGCGCGATGGCGTTGACGTTGATGAGATTGCCCGCCCACTCCACGGCGAGGGCCTCCGTCATCCGACTGAGTGCCGCTTTGGTGGTGGCATAGAGCGCCGCCCCGTTGCCGGCGTAGTGGTACGCGGCCATCGAGGAGATGTTGACGATCCGGCCCGGCAATTCTGCCGTGATCAACCGGCGGGCCACCCCGGTCGCCATGAGCCACGGGCCGCGGATATTGGTGTCCAGCACGGCGTCCACGAGCTCCAGTGGCATCTTGTGCGCGCGCTGCGCATCGGGGATGCCGGCGTTGTTGATCAGGATCCGGGGAGCGCCGAGACGCTCGGTCACCTCGGTGAGGCAGGACTCGACGGAGGCCGGATCGGCGACGTCGAGCCGAACGCCGTGCGCACTGCCTCCGCGCCTGCCGATCGCGTCGACGACCTCAGCGATCCTCTCGGTGCGGCGCCCGGTCACGACGACCGTCGCGCCCGCGCCCGCCAACACGTGGGCGAACCGGGCGCCCAGGCCGGAGGTGGATCCGGTGACGATCGCGACGCGGCCGGTGAGGTCGACAGAAGTCACGGGGTGTCCTCTCCGCGGTGGGGGTGGTGGAGGTGGTGGTCAGATGAAGAGGTCGGGCAGTCCGTCCGAGACGCGGTCGGGGAAGGCCGGTTCTTCCTTGGCGAGGAATGCGGAGACACCGGCGCGGACGTCGGCGGACGCGCCGCG
>NZ_JAALDX010000521.1:2149-3622 GCF_014145095.1 Dietzia sp. SLG310A2-38A2
GATACCGATGGACTCCGCGCGGTGGGCCACCTCGGGGTCGGACGCGCCGAGCATCCGCCACATGAGCTGACGGGTCAGCGCCGCCGACACCGGGGCCGTGCCGCGGGTCATCTCGCGGGCGATCTCGAGGGCGCGGGGGAGGACCTCGGCGGCCGGGAGCAGCTCACGCACCAGGCCGCGCTCCAGGGCCTCGTCGGCGAGGATGGTCTTGCCGCCGACAGTCCACTCGACCGCAGTGGAGATGCCCACCACCCGGGGCAGGAACCACGACGAACACGCCTCCGGCACCAACCCGCGGCGCGTGAACACGAATCCGAACCTGGCGTGGTCGGCGGCGATACGCACGTCCGTGGGCAGGGTCATGGTCACCCCGACGCCCGCCGCCGACCCGTTGATCGCGGAGATGATCGGCTTGGTCATGCGGAAGATGCGCAGCGAGACCAGGCCGCCCGTATCCGGCGGGGCTGTGCCGGTGTCCTCATCCGGATCCGTCGCGAACGTGTCGCCCCCGCCCGAGATGTCGGCCCCCGCGCAGAAGGCCCGCCCGGTGCCGGTCAGGACCACGGCCCGGATGTCGTCGTCGGCGTCGCAGGCATCGAGAGTGGTGATGAGGTCGGTGAGGTTCTGCGTTGTCGCCGCGTTGAGTCGAGCCGGGCGGTTGAGCCGGATCACGGCCACCTCGTCGTGGCGCTCGAGGACGACTTCGCGATGCTCGGGTGAGGTCTCGGAGGCCTGGTCCGGTGAGGGCTGCATGATGTCGGACGCTACCTGCGGTGGCGGGTGGCGGGGCCGGGATCGGATGCTGACCGGCTGCTCGGTCATGTCTCGCGGCCCTTTCTCCCGAGACGGCCTGTCGTACAGGCGAGTTCGCTGGACGGCCCCGCGCATCGTCCACTGTGACGCAGGCGATGGGGGTTGTTCGCCATCCGAGACGACCCCGCTGCCGAATCAGAAGGTGAAGAAATTGTGGTTCTTCGGGTTCGGGCGAGGTCGCGCCGCCGCGCCCGCTACGCCCACCACTGCCGAGCCAGACCAGGCCTCCTACGATCGCGCCTGGGCCGACTACGTCGAATGGTCCGGTCTGGACGAAGAGCGGCTCCCCGAGGCCCGGCGGGAGGAGTAGGCGTTGCCCGGGGCCCCGCGGTGGTGGTGGGTGGGCAGGGCTCAGCGGTTCGGGTTGGTGGCCGCGCCGTCGAGCCAGAGCATGTCGGTCGCGTCGGCGTGCGAGCCGGTGGAGCCGACGTGCGTCGAGCTGATCTGAGGTCCCTTGGTGATCACGTGGACGAGCGCCATGCCGTGGCCGCGGCCGAGGTCGTAGTCGGTCTTCAACCACTCCAGGATCGGTCCGGCCTTGGTCCCGGGGCCGAAGCCGCGGTCGGTGGCCTGATCCACGAGTTGCCGCGGCGTCAGCCCGGTCTTGGTCTCGATGGTGTCGAGGTACGCCTGCTTGAAGTCAAGTGGTTGTTGCAACCA
>NZ_JAALDX010000522.1:0-1283 GCF_014145095.1 Dietzia sp. SLG310A2-38A2
GGACCTGGAGAAACACCTCCGGGCGGTCCGCCGCGGCGAGCCGCGCGAGCACATCGTCGACCCTCGCCGCCGCGGCGTCCCGCACCCCGGCTGGACTAACGGTGCCGCTCATGCGCTCAGCTCCCCACTGGCGGCCCAACGCGAGAACTCCTCGGCGCGGGCATGTTCCATGCGGCGTCGGGCGGAGGCGATCGACTCGGCCTCCCGCTCGCAGAACGCGTTGTGCTCGGCCAGGGAGAACGTGTCGTCGGTGATGTCGACGATCCCCCGTCCAGCGGCGGTGTCGGCCCGGAGGTCGGCCAGCTCCTCGGAGGTGACGGGGTCCCAAGAGATGCGGTCGAAGTGCCGCAGCAGCCACGGGTGTTCAGCGTCGAAACCCGGTGCAGGTTCCGGGTGCCGGTGGTTCCACACCTGGGTGGTGCGGCCCACGAACTGGTAGCCACCCGGCCCCTCCATCCCGTAGATGCACAGGTAGGCGCCGCCGATCCCGACCGAGTTCTCCGCAGTCCACGTCCGGGCGGGGTTGTACTTGGTCGTCACCAGGCGGTGGCGCGGGTCCAGCGGCGTGGCCACCGGTGCCCCGAGGTAGACGTCCCCGAGTCCCAGCACCATGTACTCGGCGTCGAAGACGGTGCGGTAGACGTCGTCAGCGGTCTCCAGGCCGTTCATCCGGCGGATGAACTCGATGTTCCACGGACACCACGGGGCGTCGTCGCGCACGCCGTACATGTACCTCTCGATGGCCTCCTTGGTGGCGGGGTCGTCCCAGCTCAGCGGGAGCCGGACGCGTCGACTCGGCACCACCAGGGACTCGGCCGCGGGCATGGCGGTCTCGGCCTCGCGCAGGGCGGCCAGGGTGGCACCGACGGTGCTGCGGCCGGGCGTGATCTTGACCTGCAGCGATCGGATCCCGGGCGTGAGGTCCTGCTGGCCGGGGACGGGGTTCGACTGCAGGTGCAGGTAGAGGGCGTGGGCGCGGGCGCGCAGTTCGAGATCGAGCTCCATGCGGCCGTACTCGACCAGGACGTTGTCGTCACCGCCCCGGCGGTAGGTCACCTCGGTGACGCCGTCGGCGGTGTGTCCGCGGCCCAGCACGCCGTCGTCGCGATCACCGCCGTCGCCGAGGACGAACGGGCGGCCGGCCCCCCTCGCCCCCGAGATCCCGGCGCGGTCACCGGCCGCGTCGACCCGGACGCGGACGAACCGCACGGTGTCCCCGGGCGCGAGCTGCCCGAGTTTCCACCGGTCGCCACTGACCACCGTGACGGGGCAGACGAAGCCCC
>NZ_JAALDX010000522.1:1586-3301 GCF_014145095.1 Dietzia sp. SLG310A2-38A2
CTCGGCCACGGCGACGTGCCAGTGGTGGCCGATGGCCGGGACCTCGTCGGCGAGGATCCGGCGTGGCACGCCCGGTCCGGGCTCACCGACGGCGAGGGCGTCCCCCGCCGCCAGGTTGCGTCCCTCGTGCCCCCCGAACCGCCCGAGGGTGAAGGTCGACGACGACCCGAGATACTGCTCGACGTCGATCCCTCCCCCGACCGCCACGTAGATGCGCATGCCCGGCCCGTCGAGCACCGGGATGTCGAGCACGGAACCGGCGTCGAGCTGAATCGGCTTCCACTGGGCCACCGGGCGACCGTCCACCGTGGGCCGCACGTGCGCGCCGCCCACGCAGACCGTGACCGGGGCGTCAGGCCGGATCGACAGGCCACCCCGAGTGCACTCCAGACCGGCAGCGCCCTCCGGGTTGCCCACGGCGATGTTGACCAGGCGGAGCGAGTAGTCGTCCATCGCCCCGGACGGCGGGACGCCCACGCCCCAGTACCCGATGCGGCCGGGCCAGTCCTGGACGGTGGTGATGAGTCCCGGGTTGAGGATCTCGAGGCGGGTCATGGCGGCTTCTCCTGTGGTGGCGGGTGCGCGGGTGGCGGGTGCGCTGGTGGCGGCTGCCGGACTCAGGCGGTGACGATCATCCGCACCGGCGTCGGATCGAAGCCGTTGCACGGGTTGTTGATCTGCGGGCAGTTGGAGACCAGGACGATCACGTCGCGGTCGGCGCGCAGCGCGAGCCGCTTGCCCGGGGCGGAGAGCCCGTCGACGATGCCGAGGGTGCCGTCGGCGTCCACGGGCACGTTCATGAAGAAGTTGACGTTGGGGACCAGGTCCCGCTTGCCCAGCCCGTGCCGGGCGCCCTCGCGGAGAAAGTTCTCCACGCAGGCGTGCTGGTGACGGGTGTGGTGGCCGTACCGCAGGGTGTTGGACTCCTGCGAACACGCGCCCCCGAGAGTGTCGTGGTTGCCCACCTCGTCGGCCGTGATCGTCACGAGGGGCTCGCCGGCGTCGTCCCGCAGGACACTGCCCGTGGTGAGGAAGATCGATCCCTGGGCGGCGACGGTCGCCGGGGCGCTGTAGCGACGGGTGGGGTCGTGGGCGTCGTAGAACAGGGTGTCGACGGCCTGGTTGCCCTCAAGGTCCACGATGGTCAGGCTCTGACCCTCGTGGAGGACGTGGGACCAGGCGGCTCTGGCGGCGACGATCTCGTCGGCGACCACCGCCCCGTCGGCGAGCGCGAGGTCGTCTGCGGCGCCGGTCCGGGGATCGGCGGTGACGGTCGAACG
Source organism: Dietzia sp. SLG310A2-38A2 (assembly GCF_014145095.1). Taxonomy (GTDB): domain Bacteria; phylum Actinomycetota; class Actinomycetes; order Mycobacteriales; family Mycobacteriaceae; genus Dietzia. The sequence goes on from NZ_JAALDX010000522.1 coordinate 2,867, forward strand.
TGTCATGGGAGGTTCTCCTCAGTCGATCTGCGTGGAGGCGCGGTGGGCGGCCTCGGAGTTGGCGACGGCCCGTCGGTACTCGAGGTCGTCCCCGACGTCGGGGAGGACGCCTGCGCCGAGTGCGTCGAGGTCCTGCGGAGCGCTCCAGGCCAGGAGCTCCACTGTCCCGGCGTGGTACTGCTCCGACGGATCCAGCGGGTGGTCGGCGACCGCGACGGCCACGACGACGGGCAGGTGCAGGACCAGGTCGACGGTCGCGCCCGCCCCGGCGCCGCCGGTGGAGACGAGCGCCCCGTCGTCGTCGACCCGCACCCCGTGGAAGAACGACACGGTGTGGGGCAGGTCCCGCTCGACCAGCCCGTGCTTGAGGGCGGCCAGCAGCAGCAACTCCCGCCCGGCCGGTGACTCCGATTCCGGCGCCCCGGCCCCGTAGCG
>NZ_JAALDX010000522.1:3512-5688 GCF_014145095.1 Dietzia sp. SLG310A2-38A2
GAGACGTTCCCAGGGGGCGTCGGCGCGCCACATCATGAGCGAGGCGCAGGCCGTGCCGTCCCGGTCGGTGAGTCGGATGCGTGTGCCCCGGGCCAGGGTGACCGCGGTGTACCGGCCGCCGGGGATGGACTCCGCCCACGTCAGGCGGTCAGCCGGGACGTCGGCCGGCGGGTGGGGCCAGGCGGTGGCGGGGACGACCGGCATGGCGTCGGTGATCGTGCCGGCCTGGGCGCGGGCGTGCTCGCGGGCACCCGAGGTGGTGGATGTGCTCTCGGTGGTGCCGGGTGCCGTGATGCCGGGTTCGGTGGTGCTGGTCATCTCAGGTCACTCTCCGATCTTGACGGGCTTGGGATGGGTCTTGCCGCGGGGGAAGCACAGGATGCCGAGCCCCACCACCGCGAGGACGGTCAGGACGCCGGCCCACCGCATCCACGGGGTCTCGCCCGAGGGGTCGAAGATCTCGGTCCGCGGCCAGGCGAGGTTGACCGTCATGAGCAGTCCGTACCCCACGGCCATGACGTTGACCGGGATCCCCCAGCGGCCCAGCGAGAAGAGCGGTTTGCCCTCGGCGTCGGTGAGCCGGGGGCCGTTCGGCCACCCCTTGAGCCGGCGCAGGAGCAGCGGTGCGGTCACGCAGAGGTAGGCGAGGTAGATGAGGATGATGCACACCGAGGCGAGGGTGGCGAAGATCGCGTCGTTGCCCATGTTGACCAGCAGGATCGCGATGCACGACAGGCCGATGAACACGGCCGGGGCGATCGGGGTCCCGGTGCGGGGGTTGACGCGGGACAGCGTCGACGAGAAGGGCAGGCGACCGTCGCGGGCCATCGAGAACATCAACCGGGTGGCCGCGGTCTGGATGGCGAGGGTGCAGATGAAGATCGCCACCACCACTACCACGAGGAGCACCTTGCCCCAGAAGTTCCCGAGCACCGAGTTGAGGACGTAGGGCAGGCCCTCGGTGGCCAGCCGGCCGTCGGTGAGGCTGGGCGCGGCCATGAGCGCGCTCAGGATCATCAGGCCACCGCCGAGGGCGGAGACGGTCAGGGCCATGCGGATGGTCCGGGGCGCGATGCGACGGGGATTGACAGTCTCCTCCGCGAGTTCGCCCGCCGAGCCGAATCCCACCATGACGTAGGCCGCCATGAGTCCGGAGACGACCCAGGCCCAGATGTACCCGGGCTGGTCACCCATGCCCGCGGTGTCGAAGACGACCTGGGGACCGCGGACCGCGTGGGTCAGCAGCGCCAGGATCACGGCGATCACGCCGACGATCTCGCAGGTCACGCCGATGTTGTTGACGTAGGCCATCCACCTGATGCCGAGCGAGTTGATCGTGGTGGTGATGACGAGGAGAACCGATCCGAGCAACACGGCGTTCGTCGAGCCGGACGGCGAGGTCAGCGCCGGGTCCTCGCCGATGATCTGGAAGCCGGACCAGATGCTGGGCAGGACGACCTGCAGCGCGATGGCCGCCGCCGCGGCGGTGACGATCTGGGCGAGGATCATGAACCAGCCCCCGAACCACCCGACGATCTCGCCTCCCATCCGCCGGGACCACTGGTAGATCGCTCCCGAGATCGGGTAGTGGGCCGCGAGTTCGGCGAAGCACAGCGCCACCAGGAACTGGCCGGCGAACACGATCAGCCACGTCCAGAAGAACGCCGGCCCCCCGAACCCGTATCCGAGTCCGAACAGCTGGAAGATGGTCGTGAGGATGGAGACGAACGAGAACCCGGCAGCGAACGAGGCGAACGTGCCGAGGCTGCGGTGAAGCTGTTGCTCGTAGCCGAGATCGGCGAGGTCGTCGTGATCACCCCGACGTTCGGGGGCCGGGGTGGTGAGTCCGGAGGGGTCACTCATGTCCGGCACTCCTCTCGGGGGGCGGGGGTCGGTGGACCCGGGTGGCGTCAGAAGCAGTTCCTGTCTGCCGATAGTTTTCCCACCGCGTATGACCCTCGGGTTGCCTGATGTTTCGATCCGATTAACACGCCCTCACGCCGTTGCTCCCCGCTCGCCGGGCCGCCCGACCGCGTGGTCGAATGCCCTCATGACACCCCCCCGTGATCCACACGACGAGCGCGCGCGGGCCTGGTCCGACGGGCTGCGGCGTGAGCTGGCCGCGCGGCTCGGACCGGCGGTGGCACACGCGGTGTGGGTCACCGGATCGGTCGGC
>NZ_JAALDX010000051.1 GCF_014145095.1 Dietzia sp. SLG310A2-38A2
CGTGGACGCCACGTCGTGCGCGGCCAGGAGCGCCACGTGGTCGCGGTAGGCCGACCGGAGCACGTTGACAGCTGCGCCGCCGGTGATCGCGGCGCGGTAGGTTCCGACGCTGCGCAGGTCAGCGGTCTGGGACGGAGCGGGGGCGCCCTCGACGGGCTCCTCGGGCGCGGCGTCGACCACTCCCAGCATGTCCGCCAGGACGTCCTCCCGGGAGGGCAGCGGAGAACGGAGCAGCGCCCAGCGGGTGGGCTGCGCGACCAGGTGGTCCCCGAGCGCGCTGGACGAGCCGAGCAGTCCCAGGAGGCGTCCGCGTAGCTGGAGATCGGAGCGGAGAGCCGAGTCCAGTGCGGCCACGCCACTGTCCCCACCGGCGTCTGTGGACGCACCACTCGCGGACGGACCACCCGCGGGTTGATCACTGCCCTGCGCCTGGGCGGCCAGCGCCTCCCTGAGTCGGACCAGCGCCCCCAGGGCGAGGTCCGGGTCGGGTGCGCGCGAGAGCGCCCACAGCATCGGGATCGCGTCCTCGTCGGTCCACCCCAGGTAGTCCAACCAGTCCCCGGCGCGCTGGTCGAGCAGTCCGAGCCGGCCCGGGCTGGGCACCCTGGACCGCGACGAATCCATGCTCACCTCGACCGTCCGGTCACAACGCGAGGTAGTTGCGGAGCTCGTACGGGGTCACCTCGTTGCGGTATTCCCGCCACTCGCGCCGCTTGTTGCGCAGGAAGAACTCGAACACGTGCTCACCGAGTGCCTCGGCGACGAGCTCCGACTCCTCCATCGCGTCGAGGGCCTGCTCCAGACTCCCCGGTAGGTCCGTGTAGCCCATCGCACGTCGCTCGCGCCGGCTCATTGTCCACACGTCGTCCTCGGACTCCGGCGGCAGCTCGTAGCCTTCCTGGACGCCCTTGATGCCGGCAGCGATCATCACCGCGTACGCGAGGTAGGGGTTGCACGCCGAGTCCGGACTACGCACCTCGATGCGCCGCGAGGAGGCCTTGTTGGGCGTGTACATCGGAACCCGCACCAGCGCCGAACGGTTGGCCCGACCCCAGGTGGCGGCGGTGGGGGCCTCGCCGCCGCCGATGAGCCGCTTGTAGGAGTTGACCCACTGGTTGGTGACGGCCGAGAACTCCGGGGCGTGACGCAGGATGCCCGCGACGAACGACTTCGCGGTGGTGGACATCTGGTACTCGTCGTCCGCGTCATGGAACGCGTTGGTGTCGCCCTCGAACAGGCTCATGTGCGTGTGCATGGCCGAACCCGGGTGGTCCCGCAGAGGCTTGGGCATGAACGACGCCCACACCCCGTTGTTCATGGCCACCTCCTTGACGATGTAACGGAAGGTCATGATGTTGTCCGCCATGCTCAGCGCGTCCGCGTAACGCAGGTCGATCTCCTGCTGACCCGGTGCGCCCTCGTGGTGGGAGAACTCCACCGAGATGCCCATCGCCTCAAGCGCCTCGATCGCGTGGCGCCGGAAATGCGGGGCCGAATCGTGCACGGCCTGGTCGAAGTACCCGCCGTTGTCCGTGGGAACCGGCTCGGCCCCGTTGGTGTCGAGGTCCTTGAAGAGGAAGAACTCGATCTCCGGGTGCACGTAGCAGGAGAAGCCGAGGTCGGCGGCCTTGTTGAGCTGCCGACGCAGCACGTGGCGCGGATCGGCCCAGCTCGGACTGCCGTCGGGGTTGAAGACGTCGCAGAAGATGCGCGCCGAGTGCTGTCCACCGTCGGCGTGTGCCCACGGCAGCACCTGGAACGTCGAGGGGTCGGGTTTGGCGACGGTGTCCGCCTCCGAGACCCGCGAGAAGCCCTCGATGGCGGAGCCGTCGAAGCCGATCCCCTCCCCGAACGCCCCCTCGAGCTCTGCCGGCGCGACGGCCACTGACTTCAAGGTCCCGAGAACGTCGGTGAACCAGAGCCGGACGAACCGGATGTCGCGCTCTTCCAAGGTCCTCAGAACGTACTCCTGCTGGCGGTTCATGCCGTCCAACCTAGTGCCTGTCGTGTTACGAGCGTGTGACATCGGGTCCCCGACACGCTCACCGGGCCCCCGTCTCCGAGACTCCCGCCCCATGGCCTTCGGACCCGCGCCCCCCGGGTCGTGGCAGACTCATCGGCGACGGCCGCGCCCGTCACCGCCCCCTGTCCACCCGGGGACCGGCCATCCCGCCGGCCTCGAGGTCACCGTAGGAAGGCCACACCGCCATGAGCGACAACCCCGACACCCCGGTCTATGGTTCCGGCGGCGCTCCGGACAGCGGACCCCGGGGCCTGACGCGGGTGACCCGGATCCACCACCTGGCCGAGCTCAAGGCCGCGGGGGAACCCTGGCCCATGCTCACCGCCTACGACTTCGTCTCCGCGCGCGTGTTCCAGGAGGCCGGGATCCCGGTCCTGCTGGTCGGCGATTCGGCGGCCAACGTGGTCTACGGGTACGACACCACGGTCCCCGTCACCGAGGACGAGATGATCCCGCTGGTGCGGGCCGTGACCCGGGGTGCGCCGAAGGCACTGGTCGTTGCCGACCTCGTGTTCGGCAGCTACGAGGCCTCCCCGGTGCAGGCCGTGACCGCCGCCACGCGGATGATGAAGGAGGGCGGCGCCCAGGCCGTCAAGCTCGAGGGCGGAGTGCGAATGGCACCGCAGATCCGGGCGATCGTCGACGCCGGGATCCCCGTGATGGCCCACATCGGCTTCACTCCCCAGTCGGTCAACGGCCTCGGGGGCTTCCGCGTCCAGGGTCGCGGGGACGCCGCCGACGAACTGCGGGCCGACGCCCGCGCCGTACAGGAGGCCGGGGCCTTCTCGGTCGTCATGGAGATGGTCCCCGCCGACCTCGCCCGCGAGGTCACCGCGGAACTGGACATCGCCACGGTCGGCATCGGCGCCGGCAACGGCTGCGACGCGCAGGTGTTGGTGTGGCAGGACATGGCGGGCCACGGCACCGGACGGACGGCCAAGTTCGTCAAGCGCTACGCCCAGCTCGCCGACACGCTGCGCGACGCCGCCCGGGAGTACGGCGACGAGGTCCGTTCGCGCGAGTTCCCCGGCCCGGACCACTCCTTCTGACGGCGCGGCCAGCCTCGATGAGCCAGCAGACCACGCTCCGCACCCCGTACCCGCGGATCGAGCCGTACGAGACCGGCACGCTCGACGTGGGCGACGGGCAGCACCTCTACTGGGAGTGCTCGGGCAATCCGGACGGTTCCCCGGTGCTGTTCGTCCACGGAGGACCCGGCGGCGGGACCACCCCGGCGCACCGCCGGATGTTCGACCCGGCCGCCTACAGGATCATCCTGGTGGACCAGCGCGGCTGCGGCCGGAGCGCGCCGCACGTCGCCGACGGTGCCGACCTCTCGGTCAACACCACATGGCATCTCACGGCCGACCTCGAACGACTGCGCGAGGCCCTGGGGATCGAGCGCTGGCTGGTGTTCGGCGGCTCGTGGGGAACGACGCTCGCACTGGCCTACGCGCAGGAGCACCCCGATCGCGTCCGGGGCCTGGTCCTCCGGGGGATCTTCCTGTGTCGGCAGTCGGAGATCGACTGGTTCTACCGGGGCGGTGCGGCCCACCTCTTCCCCGACGCGTGGGAGGGCTACCTCGCGCCGCTCGTGGCCGCCGAGGGCGCCGATGCGGTCCACCGGGCGGACTTCGACCACGTGGCCGCCTACCACCGCCTCCTGCACTGCGGTGATCCGGCGACCGAGATCGGGGCAGCGCGAGCGTGGACGAGGTGGGAGACCACGACGTCCACGCTGCTTCCCCGTCCCGGGACCGGGGACGACGACGAGGCCGACAGGTTCGCCCTGGCCTTCGCCCGCATCGAGAACCATTACTTCGTCAACGACGCCTTCCTCGACGGCCGGGCCATCCTGGACCGCATGGACAGGATCTCGCACCTGCCCGCCGTGATCGTCCACGGGCGCTACGACGTGGTCTGCCCGGTCACGAACGCGTGGGAACTGCACGCGGCCTGGCCGGGCTCCGAGCTGCACATCGTCCCCGACGCCGGGCACGCGATGGCCGAACCCGGCACCACCCATCACCTGCTCGAGGCGACCGACCGCTTCCGACCCTGAGCTCGCGCTCTCCGCCCGGCGCCCACGCACCCGACCCGGCGAGTGGTCACCCCGGTCCGCATCGGCCCAGGTGGGCGCCGGTGGCGCTGGACAGACGTGACCACTCGTCGAGGGGGGACGGGTCAGACCACCCCGAAGTGACGGGAGACGGCCACAGTGCCCTTCTGGTAGCCGGCCGGGAACAGCCTGACCAGCGCGTCGATCACATGCGCGTCCGGGCCCACCAACACCCTTGCGCGGCGTCGCTCGACCCCGTCGAGGATCACGCGCGCGGCCGTCGACGCCTCCGTGCGTGCGAACTTGGCGTCGAAGATCGTGGCGAAGGTCGCGCTGTCCAGTCCCTCCGCCGCGCCGGCGCTCCTGGCGACCGCGGTCCTGATCCCTCCGGGGTGGACGCAGGTGACATCCACGGGGTGGCCTGCGGCGAGCATCTCCATCCGCAGGGACTCGGTGAACTGTTGCACCGCGGCCTTGGCCGCGTTGTAGGCGTTCTGGGTGGGCACCGAGAGGATCGCGAAGATGCTGGAGATGTTGACGACGTGCCCGTCCCCGGAGGCGATGAGGTGCGGCAGGAACTCCTTGGTGCCGTGGACGACCCCCCAGTAGTCCACATCCATCACCCGGGCGATGTCCTTGTACCCCGATTGCGCGACCGACCCGGTGAACGCGATTCCGGCGTTGTTGACGACGAGGTTGACCACGCCGAACTGCTCGACCACGCGGCCCGCGTACTCCGCGACGGCGGCCTGCTCCGTGACGTCGAGCCGGTCGGAGTGCACCTCCACCGACGACTCCGCCCCCACCAGCCTCACCGTCTCGGCCAGGCCGTCCACGTCGACGTCGCTCAGCGCCAGCCTCGCTCCCCGGCGCGCCGCCTCACGTGCGAGCTCGCGGCCGATGCCGGAACCGGCGCCGGTGATGACGACGACCTTGCCGTTCATCCGCCAGCGGGGACGGCGGGCGGTCAGCCCACCCAGGGCCCCAATCACCCTTCCGATCGTCGCGCTCACCGGAGCGCCCCCTGCCCGGTCGGCACCGCGGCGGGTTCGTCGATCGCGGTGCGGCGGTAGGCGCTCAAGTCGAACTCCCTCGTCTGATTGCGGAATGAGAAGGTGAAATCGGGCCACACGGCCGGGGCGTTGCCCTTGGCGTCGAGATACCAGCTCTTGCACCCGGTCACCCATACGGTCTCGCTGGTGTTGTCGCGCAGCTCGCGGTTGTAGCCGTTCTGGACCGCCTCGCGGACCTCCACCGTCTGCAGGCCGCGGTCGCGCATGGTGCGGATCGCATCCACCAGGTAGTTCAGCTGGGATTCGATCATGTAGATCATCGACGAGTGTCCGAGGCCCGTCGCGGGACCCACCAGGACGAAGAGGTTGGGGTACCCCGCGACCGTGGTGCCCTTGTACGCCTCCATCCCCTCGCTCGACCACTTGTCCGCCAGGGTCCGGCCGGCCGCGTCCCGGACGCGCTCGAAGAACGGGGAGTCCGTGACGTGGAACCCGGTGGCCACCACCAGCACGTCCGCCGGGTGCTCGGCGCCGTCCGAGGTGACGATCCCGCTCTCGGTCACCCGGCTGATGGGTGTGGTCACCACGTCGACGTTCCGGCGGGCCAACGCGCGGTACCAGGAGTTGGACAGCAGGATGCGCTTGCAGCCGATCTCGAAGTTCGGGGTCAACTTGGCGCGCAGACCGGGGTCACGCACCGACAGGGCCAGGTGCGCGCGCCCGATCGCCTTGATCGGGGCGAGGGCCGCCCGGGACCGGGTCAGTCCCACCACCTGGAACTCACGGCTGGCGTACTGCAGGGCCCGGACGGCACGCTGCAGCCCTGGGACCCGGCGGTAGAGGGTCCTCTCGAACCGCGGGTACTCCCGGTCGATCCGCGGCAGAACCCAGGGAGCGGTGCGCTGGTAGACGTCCAGGTGCTCCACTGTCGGGGCGATGGACGGCACCACCTGGATGGCGGAGGCGCCCGTCCCGATCACCGCGACACGTCGACCGGCCAGGGGGACCGAATGGTCCCAGCGGGCCGTGTGGAAGACGGGGCCGGCGAAGTCGTCGATCCCGTCGATCTCCGGGAGCCGGGGCTCGCACAGCGCGCCGACGCCCAGGACCAGCACCCTCGCGTCGTACTCCCCTGCCGTCGTACCCACCGCCCACCGACCGCGGGCCTCGTCGAAGCGCGCGGAGGTGACCTCTTCGCCGAACCTGATCTTCTCCCGCACGCCGGCGTCGTGGGTGACCCGGCGGATGTAGTCGTAGATCTCGCCCTGCGGGGAGAACGCACGCGACCACCCCGGGTTGAGGGCGAAGGAGTACGAGTACAGGTGGGACGGCACATCGCACGCCGCCCCCGGGTAGGAGTTGTCGCGCCACGTGCCGCCCACGTCGGCGCCCCGCTCGACCACGATCAGGTCGTCGACTCCGTCCTCGGTGAGTCTGATGGCCGCCCCGAGACCGGAGAAACCGGCCCCCACGACGAGAACGTCGACGGTTGTCGTCTGATCCACTTCTTCTCCCAACGACGAGCATGTGATCCGAACCACTGGGATCTTACCCGCAAGTAAGTCCGATGAGTGGCGAGCCGGCCTGGACGAGCGGGACGCCGTGTTCACCCGGGCCTGATACAACCAGTCCATGACGATCAGCGAGACGGTGGAGATCGAGAGCAAGTTCGAGGTCGACCCCGACACCCCGGTCCCCACCGCGGACGCCTTCGCCCCACTGCTGGCGGACGACCCGGTGGTGCACGAGCTCTCCGCCACGTACTACGACACCGTCGACCTCTCCCTCACCCGCCACAAGGTCACGCTCAGGCGCCGCACCGGCGGCGACGACGCGGGCTGGCATCTCAAGCTCCCGTCCGAGGCGGGACGAGTGGAGCTGAGACTCCCGCTCGACCACGGAGACGACGTCCCGGCCGAGTTCGTCGCGGCGGTGGCCGGACTGGTCCGCCGCCGACCGCTCGCGCCCGTGGCCCGCGTGGACAACCGGAGGCACGTCGTGATCCTTCGCGACCCCGACGGGGCGGCCGTCGTGGAGTTCTGTGACGACCACGTCACGACGGAATCCCTCGTCGCCGCGGGCGCCTCCGCGGGCGCCGCCGGGGACTGGCGGGAGTGGGAGGTGGAACTGGTCGATCCGTCGCAGCCCCGGGCTCGGGACCATCTCGCCGCCGTCGCCACCGCGTGCAGCTCGGCCGGGGCCACGACCTCGTCGTCGTCGTCCAAACTCGCCCGCGCCATCGGCCCCCTCCCCGACCCTCCGGAGAGGGGCGTCTACGCCGTGAAGGACGCCCTGCGCGAGGACCTCCACCGGGTACTCGATCACGACCCGGCGGCGCGACGCGTCACGATGGTGGGGGTCCACCAGATGCGGGTCGCGGTCCGCGGACTGCGCAGCACGATCAGCTCCTTCGCCGAGGAGCTCGAGGCTGAGACCGGACACACGGACATCGACCTGGCCGCGCTGCTCGAGGAGCTCAAGGTGCTCGCCGCCGTCCTGGGAAAGGTGCGCGACATCCAGGTGGTCGACCACCGGCTCGGGGAGCTGGCCGCCGAGTACCCGGAGGACGTGGTGAGCGCGTTGACCAGGCAGCGGCTCCGCGCCGAGCTCGGGGCGGAGGAGCGGCGGGCCGGTGCGCGGGTGACCGCGGCACTGGGTTCCGAGCGTTACCTCGACCTGATCGACCGGCTCCACCTGCTGGTCGAGCTCGCCGGCACCGGTCCCGACGCACACGATCGCGCCGACGATGCCCCGCCGGCACCGACCTCGAAGAAGCGCAGGCGCGAGGCGCAGGACATGGTCCTGAGAGGGGTGGACCGGCAGTTCGCCAAGTTCACCAAGGCCCGCACCCGCACCGAACGCGACCTCGAGTCGCTCGAGTTGACCCTGGCCCAGCGCGAGGAACTGACCCACGTGGTCCGCAAGCGCGCCAAGGCACTGCGACGTAACGTCGGCGCACTCCGGGAGGCGGACGGGCTGACCGTCGCCCCACTTCGCACCGCGTGTCAGCGACTGCACACGGTGCTCGGAGACGTCCAGGACAGCGTGACCGCCCGGATGTGGATCCGGCGGATCGCCAGGCGGGCGGAGTCCGCGGGCGAGTCGACGTTCGGGGTCGGGGTGCTCTATGAGCGCGAACGCGGTTTCTCCGAGCGCGCGCTGTCCGGGTTCGAGAGCGACGCCGCCACCGTCACCGCCGCCTACCGCGAGCTGTCGGAGTCCAGACGCGCGGCGCGACGGCGGAAGAAGAGCGGCACGAAGAAGGGCGGCGGCAAGTAGCGCCGCCCGGCCGCGACTGCGGGACCCACACGCGGTTCCCGGTGGTGTTGCCCGGGGGGCTGAGTCCTTCCGGGCTCAGTCCTTCTCGTCCTCCGCGTCCCACGCCTCGTTGCGGGCCTTCACCTTGGCCAGCGCCGCCTCCGCCTCACCGCGGGTGGCGTAGGGACCCATGCGGTTGTCCCAGTTGGTCACCTTGCCCTGAACCGCCTTGCCCAGGGCGATGTCGTAATACCACTGCTCTTCCGTCACGACGGACCTCCTGGGTTCGCTCGGCGTTCCTGTGTCCCGAGCCTACTCGCGGCGGGGTCCCGGATTCCCCGGTTACGGTCGTGTCGTCGCTGAGTTCCCGGGCCCGGCCTGGGACTTGGCATCACCGAACGGCTCGTCTCGCAGCCGAACCGCCTCCCGGAAGCCGTCGGCCGCAGCCCTCGCCTGGAAGGCATATCCCTCCGGCGTGTGGCGGGCGATACCGTCGAAGACGGTGCTGATCATCCCCGACGTGGCCACCCCCTGCGCCAGGAGGGCACTGTTCAGCGCCAGCTTGGCCATCACGAGTTGATTGATCGGCATCTGCGCGATCCGCCCGACGAGATCCTCGGTGCGGTCATCCAGCTGCTCGGGCGGAGGTGCGTCGATCGCGAGCCCCCACTCGTGTGCCTGTCGCCCCGTGATGAGGTCGCCGGTGAACAGCAGTCGCTTGGCGCGTTGGTCGCCGAGCCGGTGCGCCCACATCCCGGACGCCGGAATACCCCAGACCCGGGCGGGCGGATAGCCGATTCGGGTGTCATCGGCACAGATGATCTGGTCGGCGAACAGGGCGATGTCGGTGCCGCCCGCCACCGCGAACCCGTGCAGTTTCGCCACGGTCGGTTTGTTCGCGTGCAACAGGCTGGAGAAGCCGCGATTGAACCGGCTCATCATCGCGTAGTCGACCATCGGGTCCCACGTGCCGGCCGGGTCGTGGTTGCGGGCCTGGACGCCCGGATCGAGAACGGACCCGCCCGCCTCGCCGGGGGCACCGCGGCCCATCCCCTCGGCGAAGATCGACAGGTCGTAGCCGCCACAGAACCCCTTCCCTCGCCCGGACAGGAGGATCACGTGGACCGCCGGGTCGACGTCGGCGCGCTCGACCGCGGACGCGAGTTCGATCGGGGTGTCGACCGTGATGGCGTTCCCGTGCTCGGGGCGATCGAAGGTGATCCGAGCGATCGCCCCGGTCACCTCGTATGTGAGTGTGCGGTACTCGGCGCTCATCGGCTGGTCCCCTCCGTGGTCTGTGTCGCGCCGAACGACCCGTGTCGTCCGGCTCCGTCGGCGAACCGCGCGGCCCCCGCGACGGCACCGGACTGCAGCGATACGAGTCCGTGTCTGTACTCGTTCCCGATCGCCGCCTCCTCGTCGAGGCCCTCCTGTTCGAGAAGCGACAGCCGATCCCGGCGCATGCACTCCTGCGGGAACCGCGCGATCTCGGTGGCCAGGTCGATCGCGGCGGTCAGGGCAGTACCGTCGGCCACCACCCGATTCACCAGGCCGATGTCCAGCGCCTCCGCAGCACTCACCGGGCGGCCGGTGAGCACGAGGTCCATCGCGCGGCTCGTCCCGATCAGGCGCGGCAGCCGCACCGTCCCGCCGTCGATAAGGGGCACTCCCCACCGGCGGCAGAACACCCCCATCACCGCGCTCTCCTCCGCGACCCGCAGATCGGCCCACAGCGCGAGTTCCAGGCCACCGGCCACCGCGTGGCCCGACAGGGCCGCGATCACCGGTTTGCCCAACCGGAGCCTGGTCGGCCCCATCGGACCGTCGCCATCTGCGGCGACGCGGTTCCCCGACTCGCCCGCGATCGCCTTCAGGTCGGCACCTGCGCAGAAGGTCCCGTGCTCGCCGTGCAGCACGGCCACAGAGGCATCGGGGTCCGCGTCGAAGGCCCGGAACGCATCGGCGAGCGCCTGTGCGGTCGGCCGGTCGACGGCGTTGCGGACGTCCGGTCGGTCGATGCCGATCACGGTCACCGGACCCTGCGTCGAGACCGTCACGCCCGGGTAGTTCTCCACGGCCCTCACCCGACCTTCGGGGTGACGCGGTCGAGAATCGCGGAGGTGTCCACGCCGGCCGGCAGCGTACCGAGGACATCGCCGTGATCGGCCCCCAGTCTGCTGACGAGGAAGGCGTCGGCGACCGCCGGGTGGCCGTGGCGGAGCAGCAGGTAGCCCTGCAGGATCACCGCCATGTCCCCGACCACCCGGCGCGCCACGAACTGCGCCTCCTCCGGCCTTCCTGCGGCGATCGCTGTCAACGTCCCGCCCAGGCGATCGACGGCGCCGTCCAGTCGGGAGTCCGCACCCCGCACGGACGAGACCGTGCCGAGGAACGTCTCGACCGTGTCGGGCTGCTTGGCCATGGCCCGCAGCACGTCGAGAGCAGCGACGTTGCCCGAGCCCTCCCAGACCGACAACAGAGGAGCCTCCCGGTAGAGCCGCGGCATCCGGGACTCCTCCACGTACCCGTTGCCGCCCAGGCACTCCAGGGCCTCCGCCGCGTGGATGGGTCCTCGCTTGCACACGTGGTACTTGCTGACGGCGAGGCCGATTCGTCGGAGAGCGTCGGCCTCCGGATCACCCTCGACGGCGAGGTCGGTCAGTTGGGCGAGCCAGAGCGCGACCGTCGTCGACGCCTCGGCCTCCACCGCGAGGTCCGCGAGGACGTTGCGCATCAGTGGCTGGTCGATGAGATCGGCGCCGAACGCGCGCCGGTGTACCGCGTGGTGGACCGCGTTGGCGACTCCGACCCGCATTCCCGTGGCCGAACCGAGCGTGCAGTCGAGCCGGGTCATGTTGACCATCTCGATGATCGTCGCGACGCCCCGGCCCTCGTCTCCGACCATCCAGCCGGTCGTCTGGTCGTACTCGACCTCGCTGCTCGCATTCGACCGGTTTCCGAGCTTGTCCTTCAGACGCTGCAGCAGGAACGGATTGCGCGAGCCGTCGGGAAGCACCCGCGGGACCAGGAAGCAGGAGAGCCCACCCGGCGCCTGCGCGAGAACGAGGAACAGATCGGACATCGGTGCGGAGGTGAACCACTTGTGCCCGGTGATCGAGTACGTCCCGTCGGAGTTCTGCGTCGCGTGGGTGGTGTTGGCTCGGACGTCGGACCCGCCCTGCTTCTCGGTCATCGACATCCCCGCCGTCAGACCGCGCTTGGTGGCCGGCGGGGCCAGAACCGGGTCGTAGACGGCACTCGACAGCAGCGGCTCGAACGTCGCAGCGAGGTCGGGAGCGCGGCGCAGGGCCGGTACCAACGCATAGGTCATCGACACGGGGCACCCGTGGCCGGCGTCCGTCTGTCCCCACACGCTCAGCTTCGCGGCGCGCACCAGATGGGGGTTGGGCCGAGGGTCCGCCCACGGGGCGCCGTGCAGACCGAACCCGACGGCGCGACGCATCAGCTCGTGGTAAGCCGGATCGTAGTCGACCTCGTCGATCCGGTTCCCATACCGATCGTGGGTCCGGAGGACCGGGGGGTTCGCCTCCGCACGATCACCCCACTCGAGGGCGTCGGCGGACCCGGCGAGTCGGCCGACCTCGTGCAGCTCGTCCACCGCGTGGCCTGCCCCGGCCCGGGAGAGCGCCTCCAGGATCACCGGCTGCTCGGCAGCGTCGTACCCCACCAGGGGCGGGACCTGGTTTGTCACCGTGTGCGTCACCATGGACGGAGTATTACATATCTCGGACGATCATATCTAGAGTGTAATTGTCGACGATCCGCCCTGACCGGCCCACCTCGGCGCGGTCAGGTGCCTGCGCCCAGGACGCCGCTTGCGAAGCGGCCGAACTCGGTCCGGAACCGCTGATAGGACTCACGGAGACGCTCACCGGGCCAGTCGGCGGGCAGCAGCTCGGAGGGCAGGAGCGGGTCGTGCAATATGTGCCTGACCGTCGCGGCCGCCACCTCGAAACGCGTGGACAACTCGTCGGCGTGTTCGGCGGCGGCGAGTAGGGCTGCTCCGTCGTGTGCCCATCCCGCCGGGTCGAACAGGCGTGAGGTCAGGGCGTCGACGTCGCCGGTGGGGACACAGGAGAACTCCTCCGACCTGGCCTTCAACGCATCAGAGCGGACGATGTCGAGGTTGGCGGGCCGGAGCCACACCCCCTCGCGCAGTTCCGCGAACCGCAACCCGGTGAGTTCGGACCGCGTCGCCAGTCGTGTCGCCGCGTCAGCCGGAACCGTGACGACCTGCATCGACCACTGACGGTCCCAGGGCCTCAGGGAGGGCGAGATCGCCGCATCCTGCCGCTCTTGCCTCGCGATGAGCCGGGGCGAGAGTCGGTACACCCCCCGGTCCCGTTCGAGATCGCCCGCGGCGACCATCCTGGTCAGCGCGACGCGCACGGCCGATTCCTGGAACCCGAGCCGAACTGCCACGTCGACGATGCCCGCCGCCGTGGACTCCGCGGGGTGCGCACCGAGAAGGGCACTGAGCACGGCCGACCGCGCGGGGAGCTTCATCGGGCGGGCGGGGGCGGGCATGGTCGGAATGATATCCGCGCTGGTCACTGGGAGCCCGACCCACGCAGGCGCCACGCGGACGTCCGAGGACAGGACTGGGGCGAACGAGTCGGCCTGTAAGCCGGATCCTGTGCCCTCCGCGCGCGGAGGGCGACGACCATCCATCTGGGCACACCGTCGCCGGGTACCTCGAGCGGTCCACCCGCGGACTCGGGCGAGCAGCCCTACCGTGCATCGCTGCACACCATCCGCGCAGCCGCACCGCCAGCGGTGCGGCCTTCGACCTTGCTCCGGGTGGGGTTTACCTAGCCGCCCCGGTCGCCCGGGGCGCTGGTGCGCTCTTACCGCACCGTTTCACCCTTACCGCGCTCGCGGGCGCGGCGGTCTGTTTTCTGTGGCACTGTCCCGCGGGTCACCCCGGGTTGCCGTTAACAACCACCCTGCTCTGTGGAGTCCGGACTTTCCTCGGACCTGGGCCTGGTCGCCTGATGGCGCCGGTTCCCCTGTCCGCGGCCGTCCGGCCGACTCGTTCGCCCTGGGGAGTCTAGTCGAGGTGCGAGGTGTCGTTGACCAGGTGTACGGAGGTGGGCCCGTCCGGGTAGAAGCGCACGTCGGACACCGAGGCCAGATCCAGGTGGAGCCGGAAGAGCAGCTCGTCGCCGGCGTCGAGGGCCGCTCGGATCGCCAGTTTGATGGGGGTGACGTGGCTGACCACCGCCACCACGCCGCCCGGGCGTTCCTCGACGATCCGGCGCAGGCCCCGCTCGACCCGGGCTCGGACCACGGCGAAGCTCTCGCCCCCGGGGGGCGGCACGGCGGTGTTCGACATCCAACGCGAGTGCAGTTCGGGGTCCTGCTCGGCGGCCTCGGAGAAGGTCAGGCCCTCCCACTGACCGAAGTCGGTCTCGATGAGGTCGTCCGCGACCACCAGGGGGACCCCCGCCGCGTCGGCGGCGCGCTCGGCCGTGCCCAGACACCTGCGCAGGGGGGACGAGACCACGGCGGACAGTTCCGGGATGCGCGCCAGGCGGTCGGCGGTCCGTTCGGCCTGGACCACCCCCAGCTCGGTGAGGTCGGGGTCACCCTGGCCGGAGTAGCGCCGGTCCACCGAGAGCGGGGTCTGACCGTGACGGGCGAGCACGATCCGGGTGGGCTTCCCGGTGGCGCCCGTCCAGCCCGGGCCGCCGCTCACGAGTTGTCCGTGCGGACCACGATCACGCCGCACTCCGGGCAGGTCAGGACGTCGTCGGCGGGGGCGGTGCGGAACGCGGACACGGTGGTGCGGTCGAGATCCATCGCGCACGCGGAGCACCGACCACCGTTGAGGATCGCCGCCCCCACGCCCGCCTCCTCGGCGCTACGGGTATAGAGATCGAGGAGCTCGGCCGGCAGGTCCTGCGCCTCACGGGCCCGCTCGGCGGTCGTGGCGGTCACGGAGTCCTCCAGTTCGGCGAGTGCGGTGTCGCGGACCGTGGTGGCCATACCCAGCCGGGCGTCGAGGTCAGTGATGATCGCACCGGAGTGGCGGACGTCCGCGACCATGGCCTCATGGCGCTCGGTCAGCTCGGAGAGCTCGGCCTCGAGGTTCTCCTCGCGTCGGTGGAGCGACCCGAGCTCGTACTCGAGCTCGGTGGACTGTCTGTCGGACAACCCCCCGGCCGCCACCAGGTCGGAGTCGGTCGCGCGACGCCTGCGCACGGCGTCGAGATCCGAGCTCAGCTTGGCGATCGCGCGGTCCAGGTCCTCCACGTGGATCCGGGCCCGCGCCGCGGATTCCACGGCCGCGCGCCGCTCGGCCTCGAGAGTGTCCAGTACCGCCTGCTCCGGGAGGGACCTGCGCCGGTGCGCGAGAGAGCCCAGGCGCAGGTCGAGCTCGGCGATGTCGACGAGTCGACGCTGGACGGTGGGATCGGCCTTCATGAGGGCCAAGACTACCGCCCGTCGTCCACTCCTCCTGACGCCACCGTCCACGGGTCGGTACGCAGGTCGCACACGGTCGCCGTCACCCCGACCCCCTCCTCCAGCAGCGCCGCGGCCTGCGCACACCACGGGAACTCCAGAGCCCAGTGAGCTGCGTCGACCAGCACCGGTCCGCCTTCCCGGAGATGCTCGTCCACCACGTGGTGGCGCAGGTCTCCGGTGAGGTACACGTCCGCCCCCGCCGCACGGGCCGCCCCCAGCAGGGAATCGCCCGAGCCCCCGCACAGCGCGACCCTGCGGATCTCCGTGTCCGGATCACCGGCGGCACGGACCCCCCACCGCGTCTGCGGGAGCCTGGCGCCGACGAGCTCGGTGAACTCCACGAGGGACATCGGTTCCGGGAGGTCACAGATGCGGCCGAGCCCGGTGTCCTCGGGTCCGGGGCCGGGACCGGCGTGGTTGACCAGCACGTCCATGGCGGGGACCTCGTACGGGTGTGCGGCCGAGACCGCCCGTCGCACCGCAGATCTGAGTTCGGGTGGCGCCACGAACTCCACCCGGGTCTCGGAAACCCGCTCGGGCTCCCCTACCCGGCCTATCGCCGGATCCGTACCGTCGCCGGGACGGAAGCGGCCGGTGCCCGGCACGGAGAACGAGCACTCGGTGTATCCGTTCATCCGGCCGGCCCCGGCGGCGAACACCGCGCGGAGGAGGTCCTCGACGTCGTCGTCGGGCACCGTCACCACCCACCGGTCGACGGTGCCGTCACCGGTCGGCGCGAGCGGACGCCCGGGGTTCAGTCCCAGCGTCTCGGCGAGGGCGTCGTTGACGCCGGGCCGCGCGGAGTCGGCGTTGGTGTGCGCGGCGTACAGGGCGCACCCGCCCACGACCAGTCGGTGCAGCAGGCGGCCCTTGGGGGTGTCGGCGGCGATCGAGTGCACCCCCCGCAGCAGGGGCGGGA
>NZ_JAALDX010000523.1 GCF_014145095.1 Dietzia sp. SLG310A2-38A2
CGCCATGGCGGCCGCGGTCGGGTCGGTCTGGTCCCCGGACCCCACGACGCGGGCGTGGAAGTACGGATCGGGCTGGCCGGGCTCGACCTGCGGATCGGTGGCCAACAGGGCGGAGCCGACCGCGCACCCGGCGCCGTCCCGGACGATCGACCCCTCGGCCGACGCGGTGTCGATCCGGGAGACCGCCCAGACCGAGACGGGATAGGCGAGGCCGCACAGGAGGGTGAAGAGGGCGACGACGACGAGGGCCGGCCGCAGCTGGCGCAGGGCAGTGGTGAGAGTGGACATGAGTCACGCGATCCCGGGGAGGTGTCGGACGAGCAGGTCGATGAGCCAGATCCCGAGGAACGGCGCGATCACGCCACCGAGCCCGTAGATCAGCAGGTTGCGCCGCAGCAGGGATGCGGCGGAGGCGGCGCGGTACGTCACGCCCCTGAGCGCGAGCGGGACCAGCAGCACGATCACGATCGCGTTGAAGATCACCGCGGACAGGATCGCCGACTCGGGGCTCGCGAGCCCCATGACGTTGAGCTTGTCCAGTTGCGGGAAGATCCCCACGAACAGCGCGGGCAGGATGGCGAAGTACTTGGCCAGGTCGTTGGCCAACGAGAACGTGGTGAGCGCGCCGCGGGTGATGAGCAGCTGTTTGCCGATCCCCACGATGTCGATGAGCTTGGTGGGGTCCGAGTCCAGGTCCACCATGTTGCCGGCCTCCTTGGCGGCGGTGGTCCCGGTGTTCATGGCCACACCCACGTCGGCCTGGGCCAGGGCGGGGGCGTCGTTGGTGCCGTCACCGGTCATCGCGACCAGGCGGCCCCCGGTCTGCTCGGCGCGGATCCGCGCGAGTTTGTCGTCCGGGGTGGCCTCGGCCAGGTAGTCGTCGACCCCCGCCTCCTCGGCGATCGCGGCAGCGGTGAGTGGGTTGTCGCCGGTGATCATCACGGTGCGGATGCCCATGGCCCGCAGTTCCGCGAATCGCTCGCGCATCCCCGGTTTGACCACGTCCGAGAGCTCGATCGCCCCGAGGACGCGGGGTGCGCCGATCGGGACCAGCTCGCCGGCCTCGTCGTCCCCGGTCCCGTTCGCCCGGACCGTCATCTCGGCCACCACCAGCGGGGTGGCCCCGCGCCGGGCGATGCGCTCGACGGA
>NZ_JAALDX010000524.1:0-2298 GCF_014145095.1 Dietzia sp. SLG310A2-38A2
TCGCACACGACCCGGGGTTCTCCCAGCTGGTCCGGTCCGGTTCCGTGGTCACCGACGCCGGCCGCGACCACACCGTCAAGTTCGACTGCACCGGCCTCGCCCCCGACCGCTGGTACCACTACCGCTTCCGGGCCCTCGGCCAGACCTCGCACACCGGGCGCACCCGCACCGCTCCAGCCCACGGCGCGCTCCCCGCCACCGGCCGCTGGCGCATCGGCGTGGTCTCCTGCTCCAACTGGGAGGCGGGCTACTTCTCCGGTTACCGCCACCTCGAGGCGCGCGGTGACCTCGACGCGATCGTCGAACTGGGCGACTACATCTACGAGTACGGCCGCGGCGAGTACACCGGCAAGTTCGGCGCGGTCCGGCCCCACGATCCGCCGCACGACATCGTGACGCTGGCCGACTACCGGATCCGTCTGGCCCAGTACCGCACCGACCCGGATCTGCAGTCCCTGCACGCGCACGTGCCCTGGATCTGCACCTGGGACGACCACGAGCTCGCGAACGACAACTGGTCCGACGGCGCCGAGAACCACCATCCGCACCAGGGGCCGTTCTCCGACCGCAAGGCCGCCAGCTCGCAGGCCTACTTCGAGTGGATGCCCGTGCGGCCCGAGTCCCTCCGCGACGGCGGACACCTCTACCGGCGGTTGCGCTGGGGCTCACTGGCCGAGATCAGCATGCTCGACCTGCGCTCCTACCGCACGGAGGGGCCGGACCGCTTCGACGGCCACGCGATCGACGTCACGGGCACCATGACCGGCGCCGCCCAGTTCGACTGGCTGGCCCGCGGACTGACTTCCTCGACCGCCCGATGGAACGTCATCGGCAACTCGGTGATGATCACGCCCGTGCTGCTGCCGCCGCTCGAGCCCCGCACCACAGCCGCGCTCACCGAGTTGTTGGGCGTCCCGCGCGAGGGCATCACCTATAACCCCGACCAGTGGGACGGCTACGCGGGCGAGCGACGCAGACTGATGGAGGTGATCCGCGCCGCCGGCAGCCGCAACACCGTCTTCCTCACCGGCGACATCCACACCTCGTGGGCCAACGAGGTGCCGTTCGAGCCCGCGAACTACCCGGGAGCGGGCGTCGGTGCGATCGAGTTCGTGACCCCGTCGATCACCAGCAACAACATCGACGACATGGTGAACCTCCCCGAGGGCAACCCGTTGTCCCAGACCGCGCAGGGAGCCCTCACGCAGGTCAACCGCCACGTGCGCTGGGTGGATCTGGACCGCCACGGTTTCACGGTGGTCGAGTTCACGACCGACTTCGCCCACGCCGACTACTGGGCGCTGGTCGCGCGCGAGGACCCTGCCAGCGGCGCCTATCCCATCGCCAGCTGGCGGGTCCGGCACGGCACCGACCAGCTGGAGCCGGCCGGCCCACTGCCCTGATCCAGCTCACCAGGAACCGCGCGGGGCGGACCGGGGCACAGCGCGGGTTGATGCCGGGCACAGCGCGGGGCGGCCCGGGGTGGCGCATGGGCGCGTGTCACCGCGGGGCGGCACTCACACCCGACTCACAACGTCGTGGACTACGGTGGCGTGTCGATGCGCCCCGTCCGGGGGCACGACGCGGTACCGGGAGTGATGGATGACGACGACGAGCCAGCAGCCACCCGAGAACGAACCCGATCCCAGGGAGGCACCCACCAGTGATGGCCGGCGGAGCGGACTCCGTGTGGCGCTCGTGGCGGCGGCCGTTGTCGTAGCCGTGGTGGCCGCTGCGCTCGTGTGGCTCTTCGCGGCCGGGCCGATGTCGACGTCGAATCGCGCGGAGCGCGCAGTCGAGCAGACATTGCGTGGAATGACTGGGTCGGATTCGTTCTCTGAGTTCAACAGTCACCTCTGTGCCGAGAACCGGGTGCCGCAGGACCTGGTCGACAACATCACCGCCTCGGGCGAGCAGACCGGCACCGACCTCGACGCGATGCTGCGCGAGTCCATCGCGGGTTCGTTCCCGGAGGATCTCGAGGTCACCGGGGTCGAGATCGAGGGCGACGTCGCCACGGCCACCGTGGAGTCGGAATCCGACGATTCCGCGCCGGAGCAGGTACGAATGCTCAACGAGGACGGTGCCTGGAAGGTGTGCGAGCCCGGCGTGGGAATGGGTGCGGTGCCTCAGGGCGATCAGCCCGGCTGAGTCCCCGCGGGTCACTCGACTTGAGCCGGCCTCGCCGACTACGCGCCGCCCAGGCGAACCGACCCACTGCCGCGGCCCCGTTCGGCGCCTGGGGGGTTGGTGAGGTGTCCATCGTCGGCGATGAGGCGGTCGAGGTGTTGTCGCCAT
>NZ_JAALDX010000524.1:2308-3318 GCF_014145095.1 Dietzia sp. SLG310A2-38A2
TGGGGGGTTGGTGAGGTGGCCGTCGTCGGTGATGAGGCGGTCGAGGTGTTGTCGCCATCGGTGGTCGAGGATGCGGTCTCGGGCTTGGGCCAGGGGGCCGTGTGGGGTGGTGCGGTGTTCGTGTCCGGTCTCGGTGATGATGGTCAGTTCGCCGAGGGGTCCGGGCCGGTAGGCGCAGTGACCGAAGGTCTTTTCGCGGTGGTGCTTGCGGCACAGGCAGATCAGGTTCCACTCGGCGGTGGGGCCACCCAGTTCAGGATGCTGGTGGTCGAACGCGATGACGTGGTCGATCTCGCAGTCGTGGGCGTCGACGGTGCACCCGGGGTGGCGGCAGGTGCCGTCGCGTAGCCGGATCCGCTCGGCCAGCGCCGGGGTGATGAAGTACTTGAGTACCGCGTCCGGTGTGTCCTGCGCGCCGGGTTGCGGGTCGATCAGTTCGAACCGCACCTTCGCGTCGCCGCCGGAGAGCAACTCCTCGCACAGCCAGTCGAAACTCGAGTAGGCGCCGTTGACGAACTGCACGCGGTTGGGCAGGCCCTGGGCGAGGCTGTCGATGATCGAGATCCGGATGGGTTGTTCGGTGCCCCACGACGCACCCGGCCGCGGACTGGTCGTACCGCTGCCGGCACTGTTGGCGCGGTCGGGACTGTTGGCGCGGTCGGCGTGGTCGGCGCTGTCAGCGGGGTCGGCGTGGTCGGTGGCTTCCTCTGCGTCGTGCAGGGTGGTGCCGATGTCGTCGGTGTTCGGGTCCCCGAGGGCGCACAGGGCGTCGGCGCGTAGTTGGTCGCGAGTGCGGGGATGACCCGAATCGCAGGCGGCGCGGGCGGCGGCCTCGATGCGGCGGCGCAGTTTCTCGGCATCCCCGTTGGGTAGGGCGGCCCACATGCTGGTCATGCCGTCGCGGCTGGGGCGGAACCGGACGGTGCGCTGCTCGACGGCGGCGTTCACCGCGTCCTCGGCGGCCCGGGGGTCGTGGCGTTCTCTGGCCGCGTCGACCGTGGTGTCCAGGG
>NZ_JAALDX010000525.1:0-2488 GCF_014145095.1 Dietzia sp. SLG310A2-38A2
GACCGCGGGTCCGCCGTCCGGCGCCGACCGGGAGTCAGTCGGCGACGCGCCGACCGTGGGTCAGCCGGCGACGCGCCGCAGGCGCGCCGACATGTGCGGGACCAGGCCCTTCTCCGGATGGACGCGCTCCTCGACCCACCCCAGGTCACCGCCCTCCACGATCCCGTAGATGCGTTTGGCGCCGCCTCGCTCCGGGCCGGTGGGGGAGGCGAGGACGACGTCGGTCGCCATCTCCCACGCGGCCTGGTTGATCGGCGCGCCGTAGTACATCTCGATGACCCCGGAGGCGTGGGCCACGAGGAACTCGAGCTGGTCGTCTGCGGAGATCCGCCAGAACCCCGACTCGCGGTACGCGGCGTCGTCCACCGCCCCGCCCGTGTCGAACGTCCAGGCGCGGGAGCTCCAGCTCAGGTAGTTCTCCCCGTCGTGGGAGACGACGATCTGCTGGCCGAAGCGGTGTTCACCCCGGTCGGCGGTGTCCGCCTCACCCTCGCCCTCCCAGACCCCCACCAGGGGGAGCAGGGCGAGAAGACCCGGGTGCAGGTCCGGGCCGAACCGGAGGTTGGCCGTGTCCTCCGGGACCGGGAGCTCGGAGAACGCCGGGATGTTCCGCCGCGCGGTCTGCTCGGAACGCTGCGCCGCGGCATCGACCGCAGCGTTCGCGGATCCGCGTACGACCGAGTCGCCGTCTCCCCCCTCGGGGGTGGACGGCGTGGGGTCGACCGCGCCGGTGGAGTCGCCGTCCGTCACGACTCGTCGGTGACCGTGCGGTACACGATGTAGCAGGTGGCCCACAGGATGGCCAGCGTGCAGAGGACGAGGAGGATCTCGAAGAAGAGCACCATGGCCTAATCCTAACCCCGAGGCCGTCAGCCCAGTGAGATGCGGGCGTCGATCGAGTGGATGAGGCAGTCCTCGGAGGGCACCACGAAGTCCTCGCTGACCCGTGCCTTGAGCCCCACCACGGTCACGAGGGTGAAGTCCGCGTGCACGACGCCCTCGCGCCCCGGGGGGTCGACGGTGATCACGATGTCGCGCACCTCCCGGATGGTCGAGTACTGCAGGTGCAGATGCAGGTCCCACCTGAGGTGGTCCGCGCCGAACCCGGTCCTGAGCCCGTTCTCGCGTCGAACGCAGTCGGGTGCGAAGGGCACCCGGAACGCGGCCGCGGGCAGCGTGAGCGCGGTGAGGTACATCCGCACCGCAGCCTCGCGCTCCCCGGGGGAGTACGGGCCGGGGTGGTCCGGGACCTGGGGGACGGCGCCCCGTCGCTGGTCGATTCCGACGATGACGGCGGAGGCGACGGAGGCGCCGACCGCGACGACGGAGGCGCGTGCGGCCAATCCGAGCGCTCGGGAGAGAAGTGACATGCCCCAGAGATTAGCGAGTCGCCCGCCCGTGCGGGGCGGGGACGATGCTCACCTCTCGACGGGGACCCCGATGAGGGAGCCGTACTCCACCCAACTGCCGTCGTAATTGACCACGTCGGGCTGGTCGAGGAGCTCGTGGAGGACGAACCAGGTGTGGCTGGAACGCTCGCCGATGCGGCAGTAGGTCACGACTCGGCGACCGGGTTCGTCGAGGAAGTCCGCGTAGATCTCGCGGAGGTCGGCGTCGGTGCGGAAGGTGCCGTCGCGGGTGACCGCGCGGTTCCAGGGGATACTCACGGCGCCCGGGATGTGGCCACGTTGGCGGCCGCCCTCCTGGGGTAGCCCGGCCGGCGCCGCGAGCCTGCCGGTGTATTCGTCGACGGAGCGGACGTCCACGAGCGCGTCACTGCCCAGACCCGCCAGGACGTCGTCGCGGAACGCGCGGATCGACAGATCCTGCGGGTCGGCGACGTAGTCGGTCACCGGACGCCGGGGCACGTCGGACCCGAGCGGCAGCCCGTCGCGCTCCCAACGCATGCGGCCCCCGTCGAGCAGGCGGACGTCGGCGTGACCGTAGAGCCGCAGGTACCAGTAGGCATAGGCGGCGAACCAGTTGTGGTTTCCGCCGTACACCACCACGGTGTGGTCGCGACTGATCCCGCGTTCGGACATGAGTTCGCCGAACCTCTCGCGGCCCACGAGATCCCTCGTGTACTCCTCCTGCAGCTCCGTGCGCCAGTTCAGTGCGACGGCGCCGGGGATGTGACCGTCCGTGTGGTACGCCGCCACATCCTCGTCGACCTCGAGGAAGACCACCGAGTCATCGTCGAGGCGCGATTCGGCCCAGCGGGTGCTGACCAGTACGTCGTCGCGACTCATGTCGGTGAGTCTAGTGGTCCGGTCGGGCCAGGTCGCCGAGCGGCGTTGTGCCCGGGGCGCCGGTGCCACCGGCGGTGATCGTGCCGCCCCTCACGGTGAGGGTCTCCACCGCGACGCCGAGGGGGAGGACGTCCGGCGAGAGGGTCAGCGCGGTCCGGCGCAGCGCGAGGTCGGGGTCCTGGTCGGGGATCCCGGAGGGTCCGGTCGCAGCCGCGACCGGGACGAGGTGCGCGCCACGA
>NZ_JAALDX010000525.1:2716-4043 GCF_014145095.1 Dietzia sp. SLG310A2-38A2
GACTCCGACCGCGTCCGCGGTCATGTCGGCGGACCGGTCCCCGGGCACGTGCAGATCGGTGACGACCGCCTCCACGGCCACCGGGCCGAGACCCGGGCGGGCGACACCCTCGACGCGGATCGACGCCGACGCCAGGGTCTCGGGCCCGGTCCATCGCGACGTCGGGCCGCCGCCGATCATCACCGACGGGGCCGCGACCCCCGGTGTGGCCGGGCGGATCCGGGTGGACACGTCCGCCTCCACCCTGGAGGCGTTGACGGAGTCCACGGTGACGGCGCCGGCCACCACGACGGCCAGGGCGGCGGTCGCCACCGTGACGCTGCGACGGGCTCTCATGGGGTTCAGGTCTACTCCGATCGCGGGAACTGGGGGACGGGTCGCTAGTATCGTCTGGGCGCCCGGACGAGGAGGAAGCGACACATGGACGTAGTGCTCCTCACGACTGAAGCCGACCCCGAGGCGGTGGTCCCCGCACTGTCGCTCCTGCCCCATTCCGTCAGATTGTTGCCGGCCCTCGCGTCCTCCGTGGCCGAGCTGTCCGGGGCCGCGCTGGCCGTGGTCGACGCGCGGAGCGATCTCGCGGCATCCCGTGCGCTCTGTCGCCTCCTCTCGGGGAGCGCGGACATCTCCGTCATCGCCGTGGTCTCGGAGGGCGGACTGATCGCTGTCAGCGGGGACTGGGGTCTCGACGACATCATCCTGCCGACCACGGGGCCCGCAGAGGTGGACGCCCGGTTCAGGCTCTCCGCCGCCCGTCACTCGGCGCAGGGGGAGTCCGACGGCGGGTTGCTCACGGTGGGTGAACTCGTGATCGACGAGGAGACCTACGTGGCCCGGGTCAAGGGGCGGCCCCTGGACCTGACCTACAAGGAGTTCGAGCTCCTCAAGCACCTGTGCCAACACCCCGGGCGGGTATTCTCGCGCGCCCAGCTCCTCCAGGAGGTCTGGGGTTACGACTTCTTCGGCGGTACCCGGACGGTCGACGTCCACGTCCGACGGTTGCGGGCCAAGCTGGGACCGGATCACGAGTCCCTCATCGGCACCGTGCGTAACGTCGGGTACAAAGCGGTCCGGCCGACCGACCGCAGGGAGGAAGGGGGAGACGCATGACCGCCATCGACCACGCGGTGGACGACGAGACGGCCGCCATGATCGAGGCGGTCGCCCGGGACGCCGGAGCCGAGGACGGGGTGGCCCCCCTGGGTGAGCAGCCGCTGCGGTCGCTCCGGGCGGGCGGCCACCAGGGCGTCCGTCATCTCCTGGTGCGCGGCGACGAGGGCGGGATCTCCGGCTACGCCCAGCTCGAGGGCAGTGGCCAGGAAGCGAC
>NZ_JAALDX010000526.1:0-8382 GCF_014145095.1 Dietzia sp. SLG310A2-38A2
CAGCATTAGTCGGAGACGACTGCGTCCGGGAGGTCACACTATCTACTGGCGAGTCGATTCCGACTGATCTGGTCATCGTGGGTATCGGTGTTGAACCGAGAACAGAACTCGCCGACGCTGCGGGCTTGACCCTGAACGATGGTGTGGTGATCGACGAGCACGCCCGAACCAGTGACCCAGCCATCGTTGCCGCCGGAGACTGTGCCAGCAAGTACATCTCTCGATACGGTCGCCGAGTCCGGCTGGAGTGCGTACCCGGAGCAACCGATCAGGCGAAACTCGCCGCGGCTACCCTTTGCGGGAAGTCCAAGAGCGCAGTGTCGCTGCCCTGGTTCTGGTCAGATCAATACGATCTCAAGCTGCAGATCGCCGGTCTCAACACCGGTTACGACGAAGTCGTCCTCAGCGGTGACCCCACCCGGGACCGCGACTTCAGCTGCTTCTACCTCCGTGATGGCGAACTCCTTGCTGCAGACTGCATCAATCGTCCCCGTGATTTCATGCTCAGCAAACAGGTCATCACACAGCAGCGTCCTTTCGTCCGGACCGATTTCGCCCATACGGGTTCTCCCGATTCCTTGCGCAATGGGTAAGCCAGTCCCGAGCGAGACTCACACGGTCAGCGGCGGAGCCTCGACGAACGGCGCTGACATCCCACTGGCGCAGCAACAGCCCGGTTCGTACCCGCCCGCCGTTCAGAAAGGAACTCTGATGACTCGCCAGACGCTCATCGAGAACTATCCACATCGGGTCGGGGGGCACTGCGGCTCAGCCGCGATGCGAGACCTCCTGCACTGGCAAGGCCTCGGCTGGGAAGAACCGCCCGAGGAAGGTCTCGTCTTCACCCTCGGGGGGTCACTTGGCCTGTCCTACTTGCACTCGAGCGACCTCTTCCCACCGCTTTATCTGGTAGGGAGAGACTCCGATTTCGAAGTAAATCTCCCCCATCGACTGGGCGCACAGGTCCAAGTGCTCACGACCGACGATCCCCGAGAAGGATGGTCGTGGATCAGCCAGGAGATCGATGCCGGAAGGCCAGCCCTGATATGGGGCGACATCGCGGAGTTGCCCTACCTGCGGGTTCGGCTCCAAATGAGTCGCCACGATATCGTGGTAATTGGTTACGACGAGGCGGAGAGGATCGCCTTCGTTGTTGACAACGACCGTGCCGAAGTCCAAAAGGTTCCGTTCGACGCTCTCGCTCGAGCACGGTCGTCGATGTCATTCCCACAACCGACACGTCACACCACGTACCGCATCGCCTGGCCGCATGAGTTACCAGACCTTGCGCAGGTTGCCGCAGCGGCTTTCCGTCAATCGGCAGCGAACATGCGCCACCCAACTCCGCCCGGAGTCGTCGATCTCACGACCGCGGTGAGCGGTTCCGAAGGCTTAGCAGCGGTCGCCCAGCTCGCCGCTGATGTCCGGACTTGGTCCCATCTACCGGCTGACGAACTCGAGATCCTCTTATTCAGCTTGAGCGCTTTCATCGAGAAGGCCGGCACCGGAGGTGGCCTGTTCCGAAAGCTGCTCGCTGACGGCTGCGCGGACGTGGCACGTTTGACCGGTGACCTCGCGACCGAAGATCTCGCCGTAGTCGCCAGACACTGTGCACAGACATGGACGGAGGCCGGCCGAGCCGGGATCGAGCACGAGGTCGATGTGCGTACTCGGCTGGAACGTGTGGCTTCGGCGGTTAGCCTCCTGCCCACGCTCGAGCTTCGACTGGCTGAAGCTCTGGAGTCAGCTTCGCGATCACTTGCAGCAGCCTGACGAATCGGGAAGTCAAAACTGGACGGTAGAAGTTCCGGCCGCACTCAGACTGCAGCGGATGGCTCGCCGCAGCACGCACCGAAACGACCGGGCTCTAGGGTTGCCTCGCCACCTCCCCAGCGACCTCGGCGATCGAGCGGTCACACCCATCCGACAAGAAGAAGCCCCGATTTAGCGAGATCCGCCGGCGCCAGGGCGGTTCAGGCCGTGGCTGGATTCGGCCGGGATGGGTTCGCCTCCCTGCTTGCGGGCAGCAAGAAAATCATCAACGAGTTGCACGCATCCGTCGTGGTCGACGGTGCAGAGCCCAGTAAGGCGAGCGAACACGACGGGACCCAGGAGTTGAACGATCGCGAAGGTGGTGTCGACGTTGCCGAGCTGTGCTCGAACGTCAGGCTGTGTGAGGATGCGGTCAAAGGGCTGCCGGTATTCCTCGATGACTCGACTGCGCAGTGAGGTGATCGCGGCCGAATCGGCAGGATCGCTGCCGCCGACTGATCCGATTGACAGCCAAGCCAGAGTTGTAATGTTCAGCGGCGCCTGGTCAATCAGGTCAGCTTGGGCCGTGAGAAGCGCGATGAGTTGGTCGCGTACCGACCCACTGGCGGTAGAGACCTCGACGCGAGGCAACAGCCGCTCGAAGGACGCTGCAAGCAACTGGGCGGTGCCGCCGAAATGCCGATAGAGCGTGGCCCGCGCAACCTTTGACATTCGAGTGACCGCCTCGACGGTAACCGCCTCTACACCGCCAGTGCTCAGAAGATGCGTAGCAGCGTCGAGCAATCGTTTTCGTGAGCGCAGCAGTCGCGGATCGAGCTGATCGTCGTCCGTAGCGGGCCGATCAGCACTCCAGTCGTTCACGCTCTCCCCCTTCGGCCGACGGTCACTTCTCGTCCAAGCTAACCTGTCCAGCCAGCCGGATACTGTGATACTACTTGTCTCGAAACAAGACCGACCATCTCACAGCAAGGGGCCGGCGATGAACTCACCGCAACAGACCATCACCGAGTCATCCCGGTGGACCCGAGCTGAATGGTGGATGCTCACGGTGTCGTGCCTGGCCGTGGCGTTGGTGGTCGCGGCCATGGCCGCGCTGTATTCGGCATTACCGCAGATTGCGGTAGAGACTGGAGCGACGCAAGCCCAGCTGACCTGGATCGTCGATGGCTACACGCTGGTACTGGCGTGCCTGGTCCTGCCCGCTGGAGCGATCGGTGACCGCTACGGCAGACGGGCGGTTCTCGTAATAGGTCTGGTGATATTCACCTTGGCGTCCGCACTTCCCCTGCTGCTGTCTGACCCGGCGTGGTTGATCGCTGCGCGAGCGATTGCCGGGGCGGGCGCTGCGCTGGTAATGCCCTCGACGCTCTCGATTCTGACTGCTGGTTTTGCCGCCGTTCATCGCGGCCGAGCAGTAGGTGTGTGGGCTGGAGTCGCCGGCTCCGGAGCAGTGTTAGGCATCCTCGGCGCCGGGGTGTTGCTTGAGCGCTGGTCGTGGGTGTCGGTATTTGTTGGACTGACCGCAGCGGGAGCCCTACTGGCCGCGCTGGCATGCACGATCGCTGAGTCCAGCCAGCATGATCACCCTCCCGTGGACTGGGTGGGCGCGGCGGCAGCTGCAGTCGCGGTTGCGGGAATCGTATTCGCCACGATCGAGTTTCCAGCGCGGGGTTGGGCCGACCCGATCGTTCTCGCCAGCGCCGGGGCCGGCATGTTGGCGACAGCCTTTTTTATCCTGATTGAGCTGCGATCCTCGGCCCCCTTGTTGGATGTTCGGTTGTTCGCCAAGCGCGGCTTCAGCGCCGGCTCGTTGTCGGTGGCCATCCAATTCTTGGTCACTTTCGGGGTATTCCTACTCCTGGTGCAGTACCTGCAACTGATCCTGGGATATGGACCGCTGGCCTCGGCGTTGGGGTTGGTGCCGATGACGGTCCCCCTGATCGTGATCTCGGTGATCGCCCCCCGACTGTCACAGCGATTTGGGCTGCGAGTGATGACCGTCGCTGGCCTGGTGACCATCGCAGTTGGTCTGATGCTGGTGAGCAGGCTGACCGTCGATGCACGTTACCTCGACCTGCTTTGGCCGCTGGTGATCATGAGCGCAGGACTTGGACTATGCACAGCCCCGGCGACCTACGCCATCATCGCCGAAACTCCGGAGAGCAAACACGGGGTCGCCGCCGCAGTCAACGATGCGGCCCGCGAGATCGGCGCTGCGATGGGGATCGCGGTAGCCGGCAGTGTGCTGGCCGCCGGATACACCCGCCACATTCAACCCACCCTTCCCCAGCTGCCCGAACCTGCCCGTGGTCCGGTCGCCGATTCTCTGGCCGCCGCACTAGAGGTCGCCGCACAAGCCGGACCAATGGCGCAACCATTGGTCGACTCCGCCAAAGAAGCATTTGTGAACGGCAGCAGTCAGGCCACGCTTACGTTGGCAATCCTTACCGCCGGCGCCGCAGTCTTGCTAGCGTTCCTTGCCCCGGGCGCTGCTGGCTCACGCGACCACAAAACCATGGCCAGCTCAAAAGCACCGGCTCACCGGGCAGTGGCGGCGGATAAGTAGCCGATCCAGATTCAGACTGCATGGAGAATCTGCCCAAGGTCATCAAGAACCGCAGTTTCTGGTGCGCACGGCCGGGTTCGGCGCGGACGGCCTCCATACGAGCATCCGGTCGCGACTCCCCCGCCAGCTCTCGCTCACGAGCGTCATTCTGCTCGGCAGTCGACAACAACAGATGCGCCACCGCACTACCCGCTCAGACCACGCGGCAGCTCCCTATCCGCCAGACTGAGGTGAGACACCCGGGCTGGCTGGTTGAGAGGCTGGGGCGTGAGGAGAAGGAGAACCCAGCATGACTATCACTGCAACTACTGACGCGGCCCTGGAGGCCTCGCAGCCGACGCCGACGACCTCGACGCAGGAGACGGTTCAGGCCCCGCGGACCGGGCGGCCGGCCCGGCGGACGTTCACGGCCGAGTACAAGCGGCGCATCGTCGCCGAGTACGAGCAGGCCCCGTCCGGGCAGAAGGGCCGCGTGCTGCGCCGAGAGGGCCTCTACGATTCCAGCGTCAAGCAGTGGCGGGCCCAGATCGAAGCGGGAACACTGGGCACCGTGTCCAAGAGAAGGCCCCGGGCTGGCCAGTCGCCGGAGCAGGCGCGCATCGCTGAGCTGGAAAAGCAGATCAGCAAACTCGAGTCAGACGCCGCCCGGAAGGACAAGGTCATCGCCGATCGTGACGCCGCGTTGGAGGTCATGGGAAAAGGTGTCGCGTTCTTGGAAGCGCTCTCCAAGAAAAACAAGGGGTGACCAGGGCCGCCTGGCGCACCTGGCAGGCCGAAACCGCGCAGCTGCTGACCGCGCTGCTGGGTGTGGTGCGGTCCTGCGCCCTGGTCGGTAGGTCGCGGGCGACCCATCATCGCCAGGCCAATCCGAAACCGCGCCAGTATGGGCCGCACCCCAAGGCCCGCCATCCTGCCGAGCTCACCGCCGCCGAGCGCACCGCGATACTGGAAGTGCTCACCAGCGAGGCCTACGCCGATCTGTCCGTGGCCCAGGTGTGGGCCCGCGAACTCGACGCCGGCCGGTATCACTGCTCGCAGCGCACGATGCACCGGATCCTGGCGGCCGAGGCGATGAACGGCGAGCGTCGTCGGCAGGCAACCCATCCACCACGGGCGATTCCCGAACTGGTCGCAACCTCAGCAAATGATGTGTGGTCGTGGGACATCACGAAAATGCGGGGCCCGGCCAAGGGCATCTGGTACCACGCCTACGTCGTCATCGACATCTACTCCCGCTACGTCGTGGGCTGGCGCATCGAGACCGTCGAAGACGGCGAACTGGCCGCCGACCTGGTCGCCGCCGCCATCGCCGAGCAAGGCCAGGCACCGGGGTATCTCCACGCCGACGGGGGCGCGGCGATGACCTCGAAGCCGTTGGCCTCACTCCTGTGCGATCTGGATGTAACCCGGTCGCACAATCGGCCGCGGACCAGCAACGACAACCCGTACAGCGAGTCGCAGTTCAAGACCATGAAGTACACGCCGAACTACCCCGAGCGGTTCGCCAGCATCGGTGCCGCCCGGGCATGGATGAACCGATTCATCCACTGGTACAACCACCAGCACCGGCACAGCGGGATCGGACTGCACACCCCGGCCAGCGTCCACGACGGCACCGCCGAGACCATCCGCGACAGGCGCCAGCTCGTGCTCGACGCCGCCTACGCCAAACACCCCGAACGGTTCACCCGACGACCGCGCCCACCCCGACTGCCGGAAAAGGCGACCATCAACGACCCCGACGCCCGATCACCCGAAACTAGCCAAGCCCAACCGAGCACCTCACGTCTCATTTGATTTGACACGCTCCGGCTTCGCCGCCAGTAACTCCGCCAAGCTTCCAACAGATTCTTCTACTGAGTCGACTTGCCCGCCAGGATGAGCAACCCTGGCCGCGCTGAAGGCGACAGACTTCTCTTCATATCCAGCTGTAGGCATCAAGGCAACGGTGGAGGGCACCGTGGTCGAGGTCGGCGGCCCTTACCTTCTCGACCAGCACGACCGCGATGAACTCCCCCGGCGCGGCACCCAGGAAAGCAGCGAGTCGCACACCTACCCGGCATTACCGCGGAGGATGTCGCCCAGCAATGACTGGTATCCACCGCGAGGCGGGGACAGGACGCATGTGATCCCCAGTCGCACCAGCCTGTCGATGACGTTCTCGTGGTCGTCCACCGCTAGCACGCCGTCATCCGCGAGCTTTCGAAAAGAGGGCGCGAGCGCGCTGGTAATGGTGTCGATGATCGGCGCAGTCTGAAGCACGAGGGCTTCGCCGATGATTCCCGGCTCGTCCGTGCGGACCTTACGGAACAAGGGGTGCTGCTCCACCCGCTCCAGGGCCCGCGCGCAAACGGAAAGCACATCGGGTGCGTCAGTCGCACTGTCGAGCCCGCGAATCACCTCGCTCAGCAGGCGCTCGATCTCGCGTTGCAGAAGGCTCGTCGCCGCGCGATCGACTGAACCAAGAATCCGGTACGCCGTTGTCCTCGACACCCGCGCCACAGCCGCGATGTCGGTCATCCGCGTCCGGCTGACCCCATGGCGCAAGAAGGCCGACAAGGTGGCGTCTAGGTACAGCTGCTGGTCGATTTCACGCCTCCTCGCAGTGGGGAACCCCTCGCCTCAATTCTGGCAGGCAAACCGGGTGTACAGTGGGACGAAAGTATCCTACCGTCCCAAGTGGCCCGTCCAGACCGGAGGCCCCAAGTGTCAGAGCTCTACAACCCGTACGACCCCGCCGTCCAGGCAGACCCGTATCCGATTTATCAGGTGCTGCGCGAGGAGTCGCCGGTCTACTGGAACAAGGAACAAGAATTCTGGGCACTATCCCGGTTCGACGACATCTGGGCTGCCACGCAGGACCACCGGCGCTTCTCCTCTGCGAAGGGGATCGTCGTCGGCCAGGACCTCGCGGCAGGCATGGGCGACCTGATGCCGATGATGATCATGATGGACCCCCCACGGCACTCCGCTCTGCGAAAGCTCGTGTCCCGGGCCTTCACTCCCAGGCGGATCGCCGAAATGGAGGGCAGCATCCGGGCTACCGCGCGGGGACTCCTGGGGGCTTTCATCGAGCGAGGTGAGGTCGACTTCGTCCACGAGTACGCCGGCCCCCTGCCCACGATTGTCATCGCGGACATGCTCGGCATCCCGAACGAGGACCGGCAGCAGTTCCGGGATTGGTCCGACCGTCTCGTGCAGGTCAATCCCAACGATCCGGCCTCCGTCGAGGATGCGACGAACGCGGCCCTGGGGCTCTACGGTTACTTCACGCCGATGCTCGCCGCACGCCGCGCCAACCGCAAGGACGACCTCATGTCCGCCCTCCTGGACGCCGAGGTCGACGGCGAGACGCTCACCGAAGAGGAACTCCTCGGCTTCTGCTTCATGCTTCTCATCGCCGGCAACGAAACCACGACGAACCTCATCTCGAACACCGCCCAGATCCTGAGTGAACGCCCCGAAACGCTGCGAACGATCGCCGCGGAACACAGCCTGCTCCCTGCAGCTGTCGAGGAATTTCTCCGCCTTGAGTCCCCCGTCCAAGGCCTCGCCCGGACCGTGACCGAAGATGTCGAACTGCACGGTGAAACCATGCGAGCTGGCAGCAAGGTGATGCTGCTCTACGGGTCGGCGAACCGTGACGAGAGGGAGTACGCTGACCCGGAGTCATTCATTCTCGACCGGAAAACCGAGCGCGGTCTCGCCTTCGGTCACGGCCCCCACTTCTGTCTCGGTGCCGCGCTGGCCAGGCTCGAGTGCCGAGTCGCCTACGAGGAACTCCTGTCCTACGTACCCGACTTTGCACTTGCCGACGGCGCCGAGCGCCTCCTCTCAGGGCCCGTGAGGGGCTACAAGAAGCTGCCGATAACGTTCGAACCGACGTCCATCAGCGCCAGATGAGCCACGGTGGCGACAACCAACAAATAGCGCGTGCCAGCCGCGTTCAATCAGAGCTCACAATTCCATTCTTTGGCTGTTAAAGCGATCGCAGTACGCCGACTAGAGCGGTAACGCGGGCCGCTGACACTGGCCGCTGACAC
>NZ_JAALDX010000526.1:8673-14919 GCF_014145095.1 Dietzia sp. SLG310A2-38A2
CAATGACGTTCCGCCACAGCCGGCTGGACGGGCTCTCGAGTCGGCACCGGCAACCAGGTCTTATGACAAGCCGCACCGTCGAGGCTGCGCAGCGAGCGAACTTTCGCCCTCTCCCCCGTCGCGGCATCTGTTCGTCAACCTGCGTCGTAGTCGATTGGGATACTGGATCGGTGCCCTCGCGCGATGAAGTCTTGATGAGTACTTGGCGAATCCATGTCCACTGAACGCGTCCCCTGGTCTCGCCTCGACAGCGGCGAGTTCGAACACACCGTCGCGATGCTGGTGTGCGCCGACCACCCGCTGGGTCAGAAGTTCACACCTGGCCCGGACGGCGGCATCGATGTCTTTGTTCCCGACGGCGACAGCCAGCGCAAGGTGTTTCAAGTCAAGAACTTCCCCCTGAAGTTTGCCAACGCAGAGTTCCGACAAGTGAGGAAGTCGCTCAGGGCGGTCGCCGAAACGTCAAGGCAAGAGGGATGGGCGATCACCGAGTGGCACCTTGTGATCCCCCGCGATTCAAGCCCCGGATACCGCGCTCGAATCGAAGAGGAGGTCAAATCTCTGGGCATCCCGACGTGGTCATGGATGGGCCTGACACGGCTCGACATTTTCGCGGCACGCCACCCAGAGCTCATCGATTATTACCTCAAGGGGGGCAAGGACCGTCTCGCTGATCAACTCGCCGATCTCACCGCCATCATTCGCGGTGACACGACCCTTGGTAGCGGGACTCGTTTGCAACCTGCCGACGTCGGCGACCGAATCAGGATCTTGCAACGTGCAGCAAACAATGACCCTCACTACCGGTACCACTTCGGAACATCCGATTGCCCCCCGCACCAAGTAGATGAGCCCTGGCTGGTTGCTGTCGCAGCCGAGCAACACGGCCCCATGTGGCTCCACATCAAGGTGTATGCAAAGTTCGCTGCCGCCCTCAGCGAGCGTCCGATAACCACTACCGTGCAGGTCGACGTAACCGGCGACCCGGCACTCGCCGAGAGCTTCGAGCAGTTTCTCGATTTCGGAACCGATCTCACGATCCCCTCGTCTGCTGCGTCCGCAGAACTCAACCTCCCCGGCGGGCTCGGCGGCACTATTGACAGTGCTGAGATCCACTTCACCGCCATCACGGCCGAAGCGGGCGGTCCGGAACCCGCATCTAGCATCACCGTTGGAGTCCGAGACGCTACAGGTGATGTCGTCGCCGAACTGCGGTTGGAGCGGAAGAGCTTCACGTCAGGGGTGCGCGGCGGCCAGCGAACCGTATGGGCTGACCGGACCGACAAGGTGGAGCTTGCACTTAGGACCCGCTTCGAGCCTATCGAAGTCGAAGCAGACTTCCGTATGAACTGGGACGCCTATAGCCAATTGCCAGGCGACCTCATCGATGCCGTTTCATTCATGGATGCGGTCGATCGCGGAGTGTCAATCGGACTGAGTCCCAGCCACGGACCGCGCCGTTATAGCTGGACTGTTCCTTACCCTCACGACCGAAATTCGAATCTCCATCTAACGGCGCGGCTCGTACGAGCGTTGAACGTAATCCAGCAGCACTCCACGGATCTGCTTCGCATCCCGAGCGCCCTCTCCGCGGGAGAACTCCGACATGTCTTCGAAGCAGCAACCCTCCTGCAAGGCCAAGCGGCTAGCACCACCTGGTCACCGTTTGAATTCACCATCGATGCCACCGATCGCCCCACGCTCACTGCGGGGTCACGTATCAATGTCGCGGTTACGCAGAGACTCAACATCGAGTTGGACGGAGAAGAACACCACCTTGGCCAAGTCGCAGCGTTCCTTGATGCCGTCGTCGACTCCGTCGACGGCGACACTGTCGCGCTCAGCCCGGGAGACCCGGACGCCCGTGCCACTCGCGTTCTCGCGGAGGGCGAAGAGTACAGAGTCTGGGTGGCGGCGACCGACGCAGAGAGCAAACGTCCCGCGCCCGACGGCAACAGGGATGGGCCAACCTGAACACCCAAAGCCGAACGGCCGCGAAGGGCACTGGGGAGTGTGGCAACTCCCCCATGTCACCATGGGCCGTCAGCCTGGTGTCGCATTTGACGATCCTTCAACGCGACACACCTAGGCACGGGCCACTCAACGCCCCACGTCGGTCAGGGCGTCGCGCAAACGTGTCGCACCAGCGAGTCGCGTGAAGCACGACCAAGTGCGACACATGGATCCGGCGAGCTTTCTCGCCAACTCACTCGCCGCATCTGAGCGCGGGCCGCTGACACCTGTCCGGGCCGGTGATGACGTACTGCCACAAGCGGCGCTCGGCAGCATTCGAGTCGGCGCCGGTCTCCATGGATGACAAGCTAGCGCCCGTCCGGCATTGCGCGTAACCGCATATGACGCTCCCCTGCCGAAGTGCAACTGGGCACTAACGGACCAGCCAGGTCTCGTCCTCGCCCATTCGGATTGTGACTCTCTCATCGCCGTCCGTCCGGCCGGTCACCTCGGCCACCCCAGGGGGGAAAGACGACTCACCTGCTGGGCGCGACACAGGACTGCAGCTCCTCGGAGAAGTCCCGAGACCATTCACCGTCCATTGCCTTTGCGCCAACCCTTGCCCCCTTGCTGGCCCTGGGCGATACCCTGTGGCGCGGTAGGCTTACTCGCCCGACGCGAACCACGTCATTGCGGAGCTCCCTGGGGAATGACTTCGACACAGTACGTATCCTTCCAGCGGCACATGCCGGCACCACAGCCCAGATCTCACCTATCAGCGCAGCAGTCCCCCTGAACCAGCAGCCCGGAATGGCTCCCGAGGATAAGCTGGGCTGTGTCGTCGAAACGCAACTATGTGGGAGCCGCGCCACAGACTGGCATTCTGTGTCAGTTGTGCAGCCGTTCGACTGCTCTCACTAAGGCGCACGTTCCACCAAAATGTGCTGGGAATAGGGCGGAGCACGTCCATCGCACACGACCCTACATTCGCGACGAAGTCATGTACCAGGAGCCCCCACGGGATGGCGGCCTGTGGCTGAAGACTCTTTGCCAGCCGTGTAATCGGCTGGCGAGCAAATACGATGATGCATACGGTGACTTCGCTAGGCGGGTATCGCGGGTCGGCAGGCTTCGAAATAACGCCGTCTTCCTGCCGGTTTCCGCCGGCGGTGTCCCTGCTGTATCTGTCGCTCCAGGGCGCGTTGCACGATCTGTGCTTCATGGGATGGCCGCTCTAACCCCCTCGTTGAAGTTAGTCCACCAAGGCTTCCTCGAGGAGCTTCTTCGTGACGACCATGTGGAACTCCCACCTAGCCTGCAGCTTCGCGTCGCTCGGATCGAGCATCCCCAGTGCCGCGTATCGAGCGCTTACTGGATGCAACAGGTCCTTGGAGAGAGAAAGAACTACGATGTGCTCGCCGAAATCTGCTTCTATCCCTTCCTGTGGGTCCTCCGCTCTCCTTCCTCGCAATCGTTAGGTCCCAGCCTCGTCGATACTGAGAGATGGGGGGACGCCACGGATTGGATCCGCTACGACCCAGTAGTTGTGCGAGCGGACCTTAGAGATGTCCTCGACCGCTTACCACTCACAGTGCATCCAACTCTGCGCAATCGGGACGAGTGGATGGAGCTGCTGAGCGACGAACGGTCATACGTTCTTGAGGGGCTTGTGAAAACATGGAACCCGTAATCAGGTCAAAGTTCCTACTGGGCCACGTCTCGGCGACGCAGGTCGACGTGTTCGAAGTAATACGCGTGGGTCAGTCTTGGAGTTCGAACGGTACGGAGTCGTAGTACCGATCGAATTCGGTGTGGTTCCCAAGATCGCTCAGCAGCCTCGCCACGGTGAGCTCGTAGTGAGTGATGAGCAATCCCTGGTGCCCGCCACCTAGAGGAAGGATGCCGCGGGCTCCGTCGATATAGACGTAGTTCAGTCGGTCGACGAGCGAACCGCGCCAGAAGAAGTCGATCAACTTGATTTCGTTGATGTTAGAGTCCGGGAAGGCGCTCGCCCACTTAAACGCCAGGTCGCGGTCATGCCGGCTCTCTGGCATTCCATAAGCGATCGCCAAGTCGACGTCCGGCCGGTAGATGGCCACCTCGGTGTGCCCGTCGTGTTCTACACCCGAAGTGCCGTCGGCGGGACTACTCCAGGATTCGAAGCGGTCACGGTAGGTGGGACCGACCTTCGCTATGCGGTGCCAATCCCCTTCGGAGGACTCGGAAACCAGGGTTCGCAACTCGTCGAGCCTCATAAGGGGCCTCCGATTCGGTAGTGGCAGGCAGAGCACTCACTGGATGGAGCCCAGAATACTCGGGAAGCCCGACAATCGGCCTTGCAAGACGTGCCACGTCGATATCGTACCTGCTGGACCTCGCGCCCAAGGACCTCGACAAAATCATCTACTTCGCCACAATGACCAAACTCGTAGAAGCGACTGCCCGGGGGCAGAGCACCTTCAGTTCCTGCCGCGATGCATCTGGTTTAACAACAGCGTTACGAGACGTAAGTTGACCACCCGCGCGCACGTCCGTCTCGCGCTAGCTTACTGGACTGGTCCGGGCAGCCCACGTCCCACCAAGTCATCTCGACACAATCTGCTGCACGGATCAACTCGGCAGGAACTCGGTGTCGTACCTCGATGACACAGTGACCAGAGCGGCCGGGAGCCCCACCTAGCCGCACTGCAATCACTTCCCCAGAGAAGGAGATTCAAGATGCCTGGAATGACATTCAACGCAGAGCGGGTACTCCGGTGGCTTATCGACCAGCCAGGACAGCGAGCCAGCACTCTTCCTGATGAAGTGGTTCCCCCTCCTTTCGCCGAGACCGTTTACGGCGAGCTTCAACTTGCCGATCTCGTGCACGACACCCTGACTACCCTAGATGGCCAGTTCGACTTCATTCTGACTACGCGTGGCCATGTAGAAGCCAACCGGATGCGCAAAAGCTACCGCTCCTCACTTGCTCAAAGGCGGGTCCTGGAGTGGCTGGCGGACCATCCCGAGACCTCCCCGGAAGCGCTGGTGAAAAGTGAGAGCGCTGCGGACTTCACCGGGCCGCTCTCCGACCGGGAGGTCAGTCTGGCAGTCGAGGAACTTGAGTCGGGCGGCTACCTCGAGGGCACCAAAGCCTGGGGTGGATCAATGATCCGAGCGCGTCTTACCGCAGCGGGCCAGCGACTCCTTAGAAACCAGATGAGTATCGACCAGGTGCAACTGTCCGGAGGAATGACAACTATGAACATCTCGGCTGACAACTATGGAACCCAACAAATTGGGAACCAGGCGATTGGCGGACAGGGCCACTCAATGACTGCCCATATCGGCTCGGAGGTGTCGGTAGAGGACATTCTCGCGGCGCTGAGGCAGTTTCGAAACTACGTTGAAGACGCTGACCTGCCGGCGGAGGAGAAGCAAGATCTGCTCGAGGAAATTGGCGCGATCGAGAGCCGCGGACCTAGGCGTGGCCTTGATTGGGTCAGGGCTCAGCTCAATGCGTTGAGCACCGCTGTCGCAAGCACGCTGGGGGCGGAGAGCGCAGAACTGCTTGTACGCATGATCTCGGAGTCGTAAGACTCACCGGGACTTCGCGCCATTTCCCAACAGGTTCGCTACGGTTCTACGCGAGTGGCTCCTTCGCCCGCCCTCTGGAGTGCGCGGTACAGGGTCGAACGACCCACTCCGAGATCGCGGGCGATCGCCGACGGCCCCTCCCCCGCCTCGATGCGGGCTCGGGCCTTGTCGATCTGCTCGTCGGTCAGGACACGTTTTCGCCCCTTATACTTGCCCTTCGCCTTGGCGATGGCAATACCCTCGGCCTGGCGTTCACGGATGATGGCTCGCTCGAATTCGGCGAACGCCCCGAGCAGCGAGAGCATCAGATCCGCCCGGGGATCCTGGGCGCCTGCGGCGTAGGTGGCCCGCTCGTGGACGAACTCCACGCTCGCGCCCTTCGCGGTGATCTCGCCGACGATCTGCTTGAGATCAACGAGGGATCGAGCGAGTCGATCCATCGAGGCGACAACCAGCTCGTCACCGTCTCGCAGGTACCTGATGCACTCTTCGAGCTTCACGCGATCAGCACGCGAGCGAGCGGACTGCTTCTCG
This sequence comes from Dietzia sp. SLG310A2-38A2, assembly GCF_014145095.1. Classification (GTDB taxonomy): domain Bacteria; phylum Actinomycetota; class Actinomycetes; order Mycobacteriales; family Mycobacteriaceae; genus Dietzia. The sequence continues at coordinate 14,737 of NZ_JAALDX010000526.1, forward strand.
ACATAGACCCGGTCGCACTTCCCCACCGCCTCGAGCTGACGCGCCTCGTTCTGATCGGCGGCCGACACCCGCACGTACGCCACCCGCTGCCCACGCGGGCGTGAGGCCCGGCGAGCCGGCTTCGGATCCGTCTTTGGCTGTGGATTCCGCTCGATGACGTTCTCCGAGTCCGTCGACTCCACC
>NZ_JAALDX010000526.1:15049-19453 GCF_014145095.1 Dietzia sp. SLG310A2-38A2
CGAACGGTTCAGCAACATCCCGATCCGCTCAGCCATCAGAAGTCCCTCTCGCCCGGTCTGTGTGTCAATACACCCTAGACCCGACGGGATGGCGTGTCATAAGTATCGAACTAGACCCTGTGACACAGCAGCGATCGTCGGCGGCGTTCCGTCCCGCACGGGTGTACCCCAAAGGGGCGGAAGTTGTAAGAGGAAGTGCCGGGCTGGGTTGTCGCGGCCGATGGATACGGTGAGTAGGTGGAAATGACCTCGGCGGGTATGCGTGCGTTTGTTGATGAGTCCAGTTGCGTCCGGACCGATACAACTCAGGAGTACCTAATCGGGGCGGCCATCGTCACCGCAGGAGATTGCGACGAGATCCGAGAAGCGCTACGCCATCTTCGTCTTCCAGGCCAGATCAAACCTCACTGGACCGATGAAAGTGATCGCCGCCGCCGCACGATCACAGAGACAATCGCCGATCTGGGTTCCATGCACGTAGTCGTTGCACACCTCAGTGGGCGCAACCGAAAGACTGAGCGCCACAGGCGAAAGTGCCTGGAAACGCTCTACTACGAACTCGGAGAGGCTGATGTCCTAGACATCACTCTCGAACGGCGAAGCGACTCTCAGGACAAGCAGGACCGCGCCCATATCGTTTCGTTGCAGAACCAGGGTTGGCATCGGGGCCTGAGGATTAGCCACTGCCGTGGTGGCGATGACCCCTTGTTGTGGATCCCGGACGCTGTGCTTGGGGCGGTGAACGCGAGCTTCTCCGGAGATGTTAGCTACATCGATGTGCTCCGCGGCAGCATCCTGATCGAGAAGCGGACCCCCGAGTCTCTGATGCCAGAGTCTGGACAAAGCGAAAGGCCCTAGATCCAGTCGTCCGGCTGGGGTTCTAAGGCCTTCTTCCCGTTCCGTCGTAACGGTGGGCAGTTCCTAGCGTAGTGACGGCCCCCTCTGGGTGCAAGCCATTTCTACTTCCGGATGCTGGGAGCGGCTCCGACGAACCCCCGAGCGGATAACTGTCGGCTACAGTAGATCGGCCCCTACCTGCGCTAACAGTCCTTCTCTGGAGCTCCTCGGGTGTGCTTCGGTGGTGATCCCAAGCCCGTCCGGCGAGGCGCCCCGCCGCCGTCACGCCTATCTCTGCAGGTGCCGGCACCTCGTTCGAAGTCCTTCACGAGCTCGGAAACCTTACCTGGGACAACACCCGTCGCGTCCACATTCAAACGTTCCCCGATGACGACCCCGTCGGCCCCCTGACCGCCCGGCACGGGCTCGTTGATCGGGCCCCACGTAGTGGCCCACGTTCGACAGGCCCGTGGGGGCCCTAAGCGAATTGGGGTAGCGGCACCAGCGCCCGGCACACCGACCCGTCTCTGCGTGCACAACAAGCTAGAGAAGCACCAGTAGCGTGCTTGTCTACCGTTACTAGATTAACTAAGCTAGCACCGCTAGCTAGCCAAACGTTGATAGTTATGGCTGCTCCGCGAGCCTTCGCTACGTCACTATCTATCAGGGTTAGCCTCGCTAGCACTACGACGCGAACTACCCAGCGATTATCCGAGGGAACGTAACCGTCCAGCCAACCTAGCGAGCACCTGTGGTTGGCCGCCACTTCGAGAGGAACGCGCATGGTCCGCAAGTTAGCGCTCTGCAATCAGAAGGGCGGCGTCGGCAAAACTGCAACGACGCTCGGCCTGGCTAGTGCACTGAGCGATCAGGGACGCAATGTTCTGATTGTGGACGTCGACCCTCAGGGGAACTCCACCACTGGGCTCGGTGTCGAAATCACGGACGACATGATGACGACGTTCGACCTCATGAACCGAACCGCTGCGGGAGCTGCAGCCAATGCCGTCATCGCAACCCCTTGGGACAGGGTTGACCTCATCCCATCCAACGAAGCATTGGCCAACATCGAGTCGGACGGAGCCAACGATTTGATCTTCCGCCTCGACATCGCGTTCGAGGGGCTCGACCTCTCGGTCTACGACGCGGTCCTCTTCGATTGTCCACCGTCACTGGGGAAGTTGCTCTTTGCCGTGTTGTGCGCAGCCGACGGGGTCATTGCCATCACCGAGCCAACCATCGACAGTGTCCGGGGGATCGAAAACCTTCAGGAAACGATCCGCAATGTCCAGAGACGACCCAACCCCCGACTCGTGCTCGAGAAAATTGTCCTTAGCCGTAAGCGGGCCACCGGCGAACACCGATTCCGCGAGAGCGAGTTGCGTGAGACCTACGGAGAACTGGTCGCGAAGACCGCCATTCCGGAACTGACCGCCCGCCAGGACGCGCATAGCACTCACACGCCGATCCACAGGTTCACTGGCGGCAAGGCGTTAGCTCTCCAGGTCGCTTACACGGATCTACTTTCCGAGCTGGTAATCACCGAAGGGACTGCAGCATGAGCGTCCAGCGTGAACCCGCAATCCGACGAACTACCCACCCCGCAGCGGACTTGCCCGAGCGACCTACCCCGACTCCCGCGCCGCTGTCCGCCCCACAGACAAACCAGCCCGCCGCGCGGGGGGAGGAGCGACTGACGGAGCAGCACAATGTCCGGTTGCGCCCATCAACGAAAGCACGGCTACTCCGCGCGGTAGACAAACTGCGCTACGAAACAGGCGACCGCACTATCAGTATCGCGTCCATCACCGACAGCGCCATCGTCGAGTACTTGGAATCACGAGACTGCTGATCAGACATCGACAGGCTTCGGGCTCGAGTTCTGGCCTGCTGCGGTGATCTCGGACAGTGGGCCCTCCTAAAGTGAGGGACCTACCGAAATGAGATCCAGCAGTGAGTGCATCACGCAGGCGGTTCAGCCAGGAGTTCAAGGATGAGCTGTGCCAGGAGGTCATCACGACTTCGAAGACGATCAAGGACGTCGCGGTGGCCTACGGCGTCGGACCTGAAACGTTGCGGAACTGGGTGAACAAATACCGCGAGACCCACGGCGGCACCGAGACTGAGGTGACGCTCGATGAGCGGGCACGGCTTAAGGAGCTGGAGCGGGAGAACTCCGAGCTCCGCGCTGAAACGGCCTTTCTGAAAAAAGCAGCGGCTTACTTCGCGCGGGAGCAGCGACCGTGAGCCGATACGAGTACATCGACTCCTGCAAGAACGACCCGTCCGAGACCAATCCGCTCTACAAGATGTGCGCCTGGTTGGCCGTCTCGACCTCTGGGTTCTACAACTGGCTCTCGCGCCCGACCTCGGCGACAGCGGCCCGCAGACAGGCGCTGACGGCCAGGGTGAAGCACTTCTTCACCGCCACCGACGCCACGTACGGGTATCGGCGGATCCACGCTGACCTGGCCGATGAGGGCACTGAGTGCTCCCCGGAGTTGGTGCGGCAGATCATGCGCTCTGAAGGCCTCGTTGCCTGCCAACCGAGACCATTTCGGGTGACCACCGAAGCCGATGCCGACGCGGCGGCCGACATGCCTGACCTGGTGGAACGCGACTTCACCGCCGATCGTGCCGGGGTCAAGTTTGTCGGTGACATTACGTACATCCACACCTGGCAGGGGTTCGTCTATCTGGCGACCGTGATCGACTGCTATTCCAAGAAAGTGGTGGGCTGGTCGATCGCCGATCACATGCGCACCGAGCTGGTCGAGACGGCGCTGAAGAACGCCGCTGCGACGACGGTGATCGAGCCGCGGGCGATCTTCCATTCCGACCGCGGAAGCGTCTACACCTCGGGCGACTACCGGCGCTTGGTCAAGAATCTGGGGATGCGTTCCTCGATGGGACGAACGGGCGTGTGCTGGGATAACGCGATGGCCGAGTCGTTCTTCTCAGCATTGAAGAACGAACGCGTCTACCGCACCGTTTACGCCACGAAGAGGGCGTGTCAGATGGTCTGTGTGAGTTGATCCGGAGGAGGAATCATGAACGCTATGGCTGTTGACGACCACGACGCTACGGATGTATCAGATGCTGCTGGGCTTCGCCGGGAGGTGTTCTCGGATGCGCTGATTGATCACGTACTCGCCGAGACCCGTTCGCGAGGGTTGGAGTTGACTGGCAAGGACGGCTTTTTGAACGAGATGCTCAAGGCCGTCCTTGAGCGGGGCATGGGCGCCGAGCTGACCGAGCATCTGGGCCGCGATGCCCACGCCCGTGGCGGGGACGGAAACCACCGCAACGGCACTTCGCGCAAGACCGTGGCCACCGAGGTCGGCCCGGTGGAACTGGATCAGCCCCGCGATCGGCAGGGCTCGTTCGCCTCCCAGCTCGTCCCGAAGGGCGCCCGCCGGCTCGGCGGGCTGGAGGACCAGATCATCTCGCTGTACGCCGGCGGAATGACCGTCCGGGAGATCGAGCACCACCTCGCGCGGACCCTGGGGGTGGAGCTGTCGCACGAGTCCATCGCCAACTGTCCGCGTACACCCTGATATGTCGGTC
>NZ_JAALDX010000526.1:19463-19611 GCF_014145095.1 Dietzia sp. SLG310A2-38A2
AAACGAGCGCACCCAGGTGTCGATATCGGTACCTATCGGCCCGCCGGCCTTGTCGCGAAATGTGTCCATGTCCAGACCTTCCTGTCGATGAAGTTGTGCTGGGTGTGACACCTCTGCTCATGGCGACGGAGATATCGCCGACACCCGC
>NZ_JAALDX010000526.1:19621-21520 GCF_014145095.1 Dietzia sp. SLG310A2-38A2
GAACGAGGCCACCCAGTTGTCGATATCGGTACCTATCGGCTCGCCGGCCTTGTCGCGAAATGTGTCCATGTCCAGACCTTCCTGTCGATGAAGTTGTACTGGGTGCGATACCTCGGCTTGTGGCGACGGAGATATCGCCGACACCCGCACGTCCGACCCGTGACCCAACCTCGACCGGGACGTCCAAGGGGCCCTGAGGCCCGATGCGGGTGGCCTGAGCAACTGGCTGCCGACGGCACGATAGTCAGGTCGACAAGGCCGACTGAGCCGGGACACCATGTACTGTACGAACATACAGTATGCGGTACCGACGTATAGTCTAGTTTGGGGTCCGTAGGCTCGACCGCAACTGAAGGGGAACCGCGTGAATCGTTCCGCACCAGGCGCCGCGGGCCAGGATCTCACTGCCAAGGCGCGCATCCGCAACGCCGCACTGGATCTCTACGCCGCCAACGGCGAGGACGGCACTTCGTTGCGAACCGTGGCGACCGCGGCCGGGGTGACGGTGGGTCTCGTGGTCCATCACTACGGCACGAAGGACGGCCTGCGCGGGGCGGTCGAGCGACTGGTCGTAGAGCATTTCGCTACCGCACTTGCCTCGGCGCCCGTGGACGTCCCAGGCGCCGACATCGCCCGGATCCGCAACGAGGCGGTTGCCGACATGCTGGTCAGGCGTCCCGAGGTGGTGAACTACCTGCGCCGCGCGTTGCTAGATCCCGGCGGTCAGCGAGGTGAGTTACTCGAGCGACTCACCGAGCTGACACACCGGGAAGTGGCGGCTATGCGGGAATCTGGCGCGGCGTCTAGGGTCCGCGCCGATGCTGTTCAGGTGGTCGACGTCATCGTCACTCAGCTGGGCCGTTTGTTCCTCCAGCCGCTCGTGGACTCGATGTTGTCCGCGTACACCCTGATATGTCGGTCCGGGGACAGGTTCATATGTAGGTCGGTGTTCGGCGTTCCGTAGTTGTTCGCCGAGGTGGGTGGGCCACCCTGGGAGTCGTCTTCCGGCAAGTTGACGATTCTCGAAGGGTGGCCCACCTCCATGATCCTGGATGAGGAGTCCTGGATGAATATCCGACGTTTCAAGCAGCTGCGTGCGACGGGCATGTCGTACGCGGAAATCGGTCGCGAGTGCGGTTGCGACTGGCGCACGGTGCGCAAGTATCTGTCCGAGGATGCCCCGGCTTCGCCGCCGTCGGCGCCGTCACGCAAGGGCACACAGAGGATCGCAATCACCGCGGCGATCGCGGCATTGATCGATGTGATGCTGCGAGCTTGCATCGATATCAAGGCCACGGTGATCTGCGAGCGCCTGGCCGATGAGCACGATGTTCACGTGCACTACCAGCGGGTCAAGAACTACTGCCGGGGTCGCCGGCCCCAGATCCGTGCCGAGCTCGGTCTTGATGAGCCAGGGGCGACGAGTCTGCATCGACGTATTGCCACTCTTCCCGGGGCGCAGGCGCAGGTCGACTGGGGCGATGAGGGGGACCTGTTTGGCACCGGGGTGCGGGTCTACTCGTTTCACATGACGCTGTCGTACTCGCGGGACCCGTTCTGTTGCTTCGTGACCTCGATGGATGCCGCAACGTTCTTCGACTGTCACCGGCGGGCGTTCGCCCACTTCGGCGGGGTGCCAGCGGCGATCGTCTACGACCGCCTCAAGACTGTGGTGCGTCGCCATGTGGCCCCGGGCAAGGCGGTCCCGGTCACGGCCGCGGCCACCGCATTCGCCGGGCACTACGGCTTCGACATCGATGTGCTGGCCGCATACCGGCCCACCGGCAAGGGCCGCGTGGAGCGGCAGGTCGACATCGTGCGCGAGCACGTCGTGGCCGGCCGCAGTTTCCGCTCGGTCGGCGATGCCGATGCCGCGTTTGCCCGGTGGGTGAGGATCCG
>NZ_JAALDX010000527.1 GCF_014145095.1 Dietzia sp. SLG310A2-38A2
GGCCATGCCCAGCGACCCGATGCCCTGCACCCGCCCCGTGCGCTCCGCGGTGACGATGCCCGCGTCGGCGGCGGAGCGGGAGGCGTCGCGGTACTGCTCGGCCGCCCAGCGCTCCCCGCCCCCGGCCTTGAGTACGCGTAGGCCAGTCATGATGTCGGTCGCGCGGCTGCTCGCCATGCCGATGGCGGTCTGCTGCGCGGTGCTGTGCCGGGAGATGACCCGGCTGGGCAGCGCCACCAATACCAGGCTCAGCGGCACGCCGATCAGGACGATCAGCCCCACCAGCAGATCGGTCCACAGCAGGTAGACCGAGATCCCCACGATGCCGATGAGCGCGGACCCGCCCAGGGCGATCTGCCGGAAGACCAGGGCGGCCACGTCGGCATCCGCCGAGCAGACCGACAACACGTCGCCCGAGCTCGCGTCGTCCATGGCTCGACGTCTGGTGAGCGGCACCCGGGTGGCCTCCACCCGCAGGTCGTGGGCCTCGTCCTGCAGGGCCCGGTTGCTCAGCCTGGCGCCGAAGCGATAGCTCAGGCTCAGCACGGTGAACAGAGCGATGAGCCCGAGGACCGACCACAGCATCGCCCAGCGGTCCAGCGGGATGATCGCCCGGTCGACGATCACGCCGATCGCGATGGGGACCAGCGCCTCGGAGACCTGCCACATCGTCATGAGCACGAGCCCGGGGCCCACGAGGCGCTTGCGACGGCCGATCGCCCGGAGCAGGAGCCCGTTCGCGGTCGACGGGATGCCGGTGTCCTGACGGCGCGTCGATGTGGGTGCTGACATGCGTGTGGGGCTCCCGCCGATGGTGAAGGGCGTCTGTGGGTCTCGCCGACTGACGACACTAGTTCCACCCGGGACGGCGGCCTACGCGTCCTCCGGCGAGCGTTCCACGCGTCCGCTCCCTACGGCGCCGTGGTCCCCACCGAGTACGCCGCCGCCGCGTCGCGCACGTCCATGAGGTATTCCCGGGAGGCGTTGTAGGCCAGCACGGCCCGCTGCCAGTTCTCGGCAACCGAGAGGTCTCCCCCGTTGGTGCAGAGCAACCGGGCGGCGGCCACGGCAGCGTCGTCGATCTGGTTGGGGTCGGCCCGCCCGTCACCGTCGGCGTCGACGCCGTACTTGCGCCACGACTCGGGGATGAACTGCATGGGCCCCACGGCCCGGTCGAACACCGGGTCTCCGTCCAGCTCCCCGCCGTCGGTGTCCGGGATCCGCGCGAATCCGGGCGAGCCGTCGAGCTGGATACCGATGATCGGCGGCAGCGCGTACCCGTCGTCGTTCAGGGTGGCACCCCGGTACCGGCCGTGCCGCGTCTCCACATGCCCGATCCCGGCGAGCGTCGTCCACGCCAGGTTGCACTCGGGCCGGGTCTGCCGCATGGTCTCGGCGGCGTTGCCGTAGGCGGCCAGGGCAGCCACGGGGATGTTCATCTGCTCGTTGATCCCCTGCGCCCACGGCCGCAGCTGATCGGAGGTCCGGCCGGGGGCGTTGATGTCCACCGCGGGAACGGGCGCCCCGGCGGCGGGCGGAATGCCGGGCGGGATCGGGGGCGGCGCCTCGCGGGTGGGCCCGTAGGAACAGGCCGATGCCACCACGGCCGCGGAGAGGGACAGGGCCACAGCGCAGCCGCGGCGGGGGCGAATAGTCATCGAGTGCCATTCTGCCGAAAACCCCGCAGGTCCCGCCTCGGGGGATTCCCTGATCTCAGTCGCGCCTGCCCTGATCTCAACCGCGCTGCCCG
>NZ_JAALDX010000052.1:0-12380 GCF_014145095.1 Dietzia sp. SLG310A2-38A2
AGCCCACCCTCAGCGGCACGGCCCACCACGTCCTGGGCGCCGACACCGCCTCCACGCTGCTCGTCGTGGCGATCTCGGGCGGGGACGTGGGCCTGTTCGAGGTCCCCGCCGGCGCCGCCGGTGTCACCGTGACCAGGGTCCCCGTGATGGACCCCACCCGCACGATGGCCCGCGTCGAGTTCGATTCCGTCACCGCGACCCCGATCCCGACCCGCCCCAGCTTCCTGGCCCGACTCCGTGCCGCGGGGTGGGCGGCGATTTCCGCCGAGCAGGTCGGCGCCGCGCGGGCCGCTCTCGACGCGACCGTGCAGTACACGCAGGAGCGCACGCAGTTCGGCCGGACCATCGGCTCGTTCCAGGCGCTCAAGCACCGCATGGCCGACATGTACGTCAGAGCCGAGACCGCCGCGTCACTGTCCTATTCGGCCGCAGCGATGGTCGCCGAGGCGCAGTCCCTCGGGGACGGGCCCGGCTCCGAGGAGGCCGCCTTCGCCGCCGAGATCGAGGCCGCCGCGGCCAAGGTGTACTGCTCCGAGGCGGTGCAGTGGATCACCGGCGAGGCCATCCAGCTCCATGGCGGGGTCGGGATCACGTGGGAGTACGACGTTCACCTGTACTTCAAGCGGGCCCACGGCACCGCGCAACTGCTCGGCCAACCCCACGAGATCCTGGCGGCGCTCGAGGTGGCCGCGGGCCTCTAGAATCACCTGCATGAGCCCCTTCCCCGAGCACGGACGGACCAACGACCAACGACTCGCCGAGGACCTGGCCGCACAGGCCGGACGGCTGCTCACCGACCTGAGGGTCTCCCGTGTCGCTCCGGAGGAACTCGGCGACTTCGCCGAGGGGGAGGCCCGCGCCGTGATCCTGGACCGGCTCGCGGTAGCCCGCCCCGACGACCTCGTCTTCGGCGAATGGAACCCGGACTCGCGGGCCCGCCTCGAGGCGGACCGGGTGTGGATGATCGACCCGCTGGACGGCGTCAGCTCGTACTGCGCCGAGGGCCGCCCCGACTGGGCCGTGCACGTGGCCCTGTGGGAACGAGGACCCGAGGGCACCGGCGGGATCACCGCCTGCGCGATCGCCATGCCCGCGTACGGGCGGGTGATCACCGGCCGTGGCGCCACCACCTATCAGCCGATCTCCATCATCCGCGGGCCGCGCCCCGGCCCGCTGGTCCCCCCGCGCGAGGACGACCGCCTGCGCATCGCCGTCTCGGAGGCCGATCCCCCGGCATTCGCGGAGGAGCTCGCCGAGAACCTCGGCGCTTCGCTGGCCCGCCTCGGCTCGGGCGGGGGCAAGACCGCCACCGTGGTGGAGGACGAGTGCGACGCCTACATCCACACCAGCGGCCACCACCAGTGGGACTCCGCCGCCACGTACGGGGTGGTGCGCCAGCGCGGACTGCACGCGAGCCGACTCGACGGTTCCGAGCTGGTCTACAACGTCGAGGAGAACGAGTTCCCCGACCTGCTCGTGTGCAAGGAGGACGTCGCCGACCGCATCATCGAGGCGGCGCGGACGTACCTCTGACCCGGTACCTCTAGTCCTCCAGGCCCCGGTAGCCGTCGAACCGCTCGGCGACCTGGTCCTCGCTCAACCCGTAGTCGGCGAGCGTGTAGCGGTGTGCGGGCGCCCGGTCGCCGGACAGGCTCTTGGCGTTCTCCGCCTCGACCGCCTCCCGCACGCCCTCGTCGAGCTCGGTACCGACAGCCGAATACACCCGCTCCACCACTCCCGCCGGGTCCTCGATCAGTTCCCGGTGGTTGACGTCCACGAACGTCGCCCGCGAGTCCGGGTCCGACTCGTGGCGGGCGCGGACCGCGTCGAACTCGGTTACGCCCCGCGCCCACAGGTCGAGCTGCGAGGACCCGATGTACTCCGGGGTGAACCGGGTCGACCAGTCCGCGGCGGTCCGGTGCGCCAGCGAGAACATGGACGCCATCGACTTCCGCGGATCGCGGTGCGTCTGCACCACCACGGCGTCGGGGTACACCTCGAGCAGCGCGTCGAGCGCGAACAGGTGGCTGGGGTTCTTGAGGACCCACCGCCGCCCGGGGTCATCCGCCCCGATCAGCTGGAGGTTGCGCTTGTGCCGCTGGTACGCGGGCACCCAGTCCACACCCTCGAGCCAGCGCGAGTATCCGTCGAGCCTGGCCAGGCACTCATAGGAGGCGGCCGTGGCCGACTGCCGGAGCAGCTGCCAGCACTCCTCCAGGTCGTCGGCGGAGATGTAGTGCACCCCTCCGTAGTCGGGGTTCTCCGACATGAACCCGGCGTACAGGTCGCGCAGGCCGCGGTAGGTGGGGTCGTCCTCCCACTGCTCCCTCGGCGGCCGCGGCTTGGGCACCTCCGTGAGCCACAGCTCCAACCCCTGGTTGGCGGGGTCGGCGCCGAGGAGCCGGTGCAGCGCCGTGGTCCCGGTGCGGGGGAGCCCGGTGACGACGACGGGCCGCACGATCTCGACGTCCGCCTGGGCCGGGTCCGCGGAGAAGCCCGCCTGCGAGACGAGCCGCGCCACCATCGCGCCCTTGAGCACGGAGCGCCAGTACTTGCTCCCGGCCGGGGTGAGGCCGGCGTCGGAGTGCAGGGAGTCCAGCAGCACGCCCAGCGCCTCGCGATGGCGGTCCTCGCCGTCGCCGAAGTCCTCGAGCCCGACCGCCCGAGAGGCGCTCGCGTGGAGGTCGTCGACGGTGCCGACGTGCACCCGTTCCGCGTCACTCACTACCGACCCGGTCATGACAGTCCCCTCCGCGCGAACGCGTCCTGCCGCGCGGCGATCCGCTCGCGCCACTGCTCGGCGGTCACCCGCTGGTCGTCGTACCCGGGCACCTCGTTCGCGAGCTGGTCGAACGGCACCACCTTGACCGTGGGGCCGAGCTCCGGCGTGATGGGCTCGCTCACCCGCTGCCAGCGGAACTGCATGATGCCCTCGCGGTGCCCCAGGGTCTCGATCCAGTTGGCGAGCCCGGGGTCGCGGTCGGCCACGACGAGGTGGATCATCCCGTCGGCGGCGACGTGCGCCTGGTCGGCGGTGAGGCTGGTCTGGTGGTGCACGTATTCGAGCGAGGCGTACCACATGCTGCCCAGCTGGAAGCCCTGGTAGGGCACCCCGGCGACGGGCACCGAGATCACCATGGCCTCGTCCGGCCCGAGCCCGAAGACGCCCGCGGAGGAGAACTGCGTGGTGAGCCCACCGGGGGTCTGCCGCGGTTCGTTCAGCGTGTTGCGGACCTGGTCGCCGAAGAACCACTCCGGGAACGCCAACCACGTCCGCAGCCGCCCGACGAGCGCCTCGGCGAGTTTGGCGTAGAACTTCTCCTGACCGGCGAGCGTCACCGGCTCCGGCGCGGCGCCCACCGTGTCGACCCTGCGCAGGATCGCCGACCCGGCCACCTCACTGCTCCAGTCGGAGTAGACCTCGCGGACGGCGATCATCGAGGTCCCCGGGTGGAGCACCACGTAGCCGGCGTCGCCCTCGTCGTCGTCGTGCCTCGCAGGCCCCAATCGGAAGCGATACCGTCCGTCGGCGCCGATGTCCAGCGCGCGGTCGTCGAACGCCGCGTGCGACGCGGCGCGCTCGTCGGCCGAATACGTCCCCGCCATGACCTGGAACGACAGATCCGCCGTGGTGCCGCGCCGGCCCTCGATCACGTACTCGGCGCCGTCGGTGAGGTTGGCGTAGAAGTACAGCGTGTCCGGGTTGTCCAGGCCCATCTTGGTGTACGGGCCCGTGGCCTGGAACAGCTGCGGGTGCGTGCGCCCGCGGTGTTGACCGGTCTCGATGGCGCCGCGGATGGTCCCGAGCAAGTAGTCGAGCCCCTCCGCGACGTCCTCCTCGGTCCGCACGTGCGGCGCCGACCGGATGATCTCCTCGGCCTCGGCCAGGGCGCGGGCCAGCGGTCCGGTCGCCCCGTTCCCCTCCACCGGGTTCTGGCCCACCGCGCCGCTCACAGCCACGTGTACGAGTCGGCGGACGTGATGAAGTTCTCGAGTTCTTCCTGCTCGGGCGTCGGATCCACGATGTCCTCCTCGATGCTCAGATACGCGCCGCGGTAGAACAACAGCGGCCGGACGTCCCGCTCGGTCGGTCCGAGGTTGGCGACCCGCCCCAGGACGATCCAGTGGTCGCCGCCGTCGAGGACCTGGTCGATCTCGCAGTCCAGCCACGCCATCACGCCGTCGATCACCGGCGAGCCGAGCGGGCTCGGCGACCAGTCGATCGACGCGAACTTGTCGTCGCCACGACGGCCGAACGTGGAGGAGACGTCCTCCTGTTCCTCGGAGAGGATGTTGACGCAGAACCTGCCGGCCGCCTCGATCCCCTTCCACGATCCCGACGTCTTCATCGGGCAGAACAGGACCAGGGGCGGCTCGAGGGAGAGCGCGGAGAAGGACTGGCAGGCGAAGCCGACCGGCGCGTCGTCCTTGACCGCCGTGATGACGGTGATCCCGGTACAGAACTGGCCGAGCGCGTCGCGCAGTTCCCGGTTGGAGAAGCTCTGCCCCTCCGGGGGGTGGTCGGTGCTGCTCATCTGAAGTCGGTCCTCCCTGGACTCGGTCGTGCGCGGGCGTCATCGGGCGTCCCGGGCTCAGCTGGTCGACAACCCTGCTGCCCGGGAAACCAGCCTAGGCGTCTACTTGAAGCCGACGGAGAAGTCGTGGCCCCACAGGCTCACGGCCGTGGACTCCCGTGCCACCCAGTCCGAGTCGTCGACCTGCACGCCCTCGCACCCGTACTCGCAGTCGAAGCCACCGGGTGTCTTCATGTAGAAGCTCAGCATCTTGTCGTTGACGTGCCGGCCGAGTGAGGCCGACATCCTGACCTTCTTGCGCAGTGCCCGGTCCAACCCGAGCCCCACGTCGTCGGCCGACGCGACCTCGACCATCAGGTGGATGATCCCGGTGGGGTTGGGGAACGGCGTGAACGCCAGCGAGTGATGGCGGGGGTTGCAGCCGAGGAATCGCAGCCACGCGGGTTCCCCGTCGGCCGGTCGACCGACGATCTCCGGGGGCAGGCTCATCGAGTCGCGGAGGGCGAACCCGAGCACGTCCCGGTAGAACTCGAGCGCCGCCGCCTCGTCCGGGGTGGAGAGCACGATGTGACCCGCCCCCTGGTCGCCGGTGACGAACTGGTGCCCGTAGGGGGTCGGGATGCGGCGGTGCTGGAGAGCGATGGTGTGGTAGATCTCCAGCGTGAACCCGGCCGGGTCCTGGCAGGTGATCAGTCCCCGCACCCTACGGTCCCGCTTCACCTCGTCCGGGGCGTCCTGCCAGGCCACTCCCGCGGCGTCGAGACGTCGCCTGACGTCGTCGAGCTCCGCCTCGTTCGCGCACTCCCAGCCCACCGCGGCGAGCGTGTCCTCCGGCCCGGGGACGATGATCCACCGGTGCGGGTTCTCGTCCATACGGAAGTAGAGCGAGTCGGGATCGTCGCCCTTGCCCTCGACGAACCCGAGCACCTTGGTGCCGTACTCGCGCCAGGCGTCCATGTCGGTGGCGTAGATCCGCACATATCCGAAGTTGCTTATTGCCATGCCTAGTCAGTCCTCTCGATCCGCTCCGGCGGATCAGACCATCGAGTCCGAGATCTTCTCGCCGAACTCGTTCTGCCCGTACATGATGTACGCCTTGGTCGCCTCGTTGGCGGCGTGGACCCGACCGGCGTTGGCGTCCCGCCAGAACCTCTGGATCGGCGAGGTGTCCTCGAGCGCGCGGGCGCCCGAGTTCTGGAAGAGCAACCCGATCGCGTCGATCGACCGCTGGGTGGCGCGGACCTGGTCCCGGCGGGCCCGGGTGCGGATGTCCATACCCGGGAAGTCGCCGGCCTTGATCAGATCCATCTCCTCGCGGACGTTCCGCATGAGCTGCAGCCACGCGGCGTCGATGTCCCCGGCGGCCTCGGCGAGCCGGACCTTGGCGAACGGGTCGTCCTTGACCTTGGTGCCGAACGCGGCACGGACCCGCGCACGCTGGTGCTCGCGGTGCACCTCGTAGCAGCCGAACGCCATGCCGACGATCGGCGTCGAGATGGTGGTGGGGTGGATGGTGCCCCACGGCATGCGGTAGATCGGGTTGGTGTTGATCTCCAGCCCCGGGCTGGTCGTGTTGGCCATGTCGCCGAAGGACAGCACGCGGTGCGGGGGGATCAGCGCGTCCTTGATGAGGATGTCGTTGGACCCGGTGCCCTTGAGGCCGGCGACGTGCCAGACGTCGAGGATCTCGTACTGCGACTTCTCCACCAGGAAGGTGCAGAAGTCGATCATCTTGCCGTTCTCGTCAAGCACGGGACCGCCGACGAACACCCAGTCGGCATGGTCGCAGCCCGACGACCAGGACCACTTGCCGTTGAGGAGGAACCCGTCGTCGGTCTTCGTGGCCGCGCCCATCGGGGCATAGGACGACGAGATACGGACGGTGGTGTCCGAGCCCCACACGTCCTCCTGCGCCTGCTGCGGGAACAGGGCCAGGTGCCAGTTGTGGATCCCCAGGATGCTCGCGCACCACCCGGTGGACGGGCAGGCTGACGCGATGGTCATGGCGGCGGTGTAGAAGGCCTCCATGTCCGCCTCGTACCCGCCCCACTGGGCGGGCTGGCAGAGCTTGAAGAAACCGGCCTCGTCGAGCTCCGCGATGTTCTGCGGGTGGACCCTGCGCAGGTCCTCGGTCTCCTGCGCACGCTCGGCGAAACCGGGCAGCAGTGCTTTGATCCGGTCGATGACCTCGTGGTTGGCGTGCTCGCTCATGTGATCCCTCTCTGGCTTTTGTGGGCCGCTTGGCCTTAGACTAGAACACGTTACAGTTTTTCACCAGACTGAACCCCCAGGAATCCAGGCTATGGCACCCCGTGCCAGCGCCTACAGGGATTGGTTGTGACCGGCATCCCGATTCTATAACCTGTTCTCATCCGGCTCATGCCCTCAGGAGGATCATCATGACCGCAATCGGCTCGGCCCCCGGAGCTGTCCGCGAGATCGACACGGGCGAGACCCGGGAACGCTATGCGCGCGGCTGGCACTGCATCGGGACCGTCAAGGAGTTCAGCGACGGCAAGCCCCACTCCATCCAGGCCTTCGGCACCAAGCTCGTCGTGTGGGCGGACGACCAGGGCGAGGTCAACGTCCTCGACGCCTACTGCCGACACCTCGGAGGTGACCTGTCCGACGGGGAGGTCAAGGACGGCAACATCGCCTGCCCCTTCCACGACTGGCGGTGGGGCGGCGACGGCAAGTGCAAGGGCATCCCCTACGCCAAGCGCGTCCCGCTGCGCGCCAGGACCCGCGCCTGGATCACCAACATCCAGTCCGGCCAGGTCTTCGTCTGGCACGACCACGAGGGCAACCCGCCCCGCGACGAGGACGCGATCCCCGCCATCGCGGAGTACGAGACCGGCGAGTGGACCGACTGGGAGTGGAACCGCCTCGTGATCGAGGGCTCCAACTGCATGGAGATCGTCGACAACGTGGTCGACATGGCGCACTTCTACTACATCCACTTCGCGTTCCCTACGTACTTCAAGAACGTCTTCGAAGGACAGACCGCCACCCAGTACCTCAACACCAAGGGCCGGCCGGACCATGACCCGACGGGCGGCAAGTACGGTGACACCCTGCTCGAGTCCGAGGCGTCCTACTTCGGTCCGGCGTACATGATCAACCCCCTCAAGCAGATGTACGGGGACTTCGAAACCGAAGCGATCCTCATCAACTGCCATTACCCGATCGATCAGAACTCGTTCGTGCTGATGTACGGACTGTCGGTCAAGAAGCCCAAGGGTTTTGACGACGAGACGTCCGCCAAGATGGCCGCGAAGATCGCCACGTTCTTCGGCGAGGGCTTCCTCCAGGACGTCCGCATCTGGCAGCGCAAGTCCCAGATCGCCAACCCGCTCCTGTGCGAGGAGGACGGCCCCGTCTACCAGCTCCGCCGGTGGTACGAGCAGTTCTACGTGGACCGTGACAAGGTCGAGCCCGAGATGCAGGAGCGTTTCGAGTTCGAGGTCGACACCACCGCCGCCAACCAGTACTGGGAGGGCGAGGTCGCCGAGAACATGCGCAAGCAGGTGGCCGGTGAGGCCGAGCTCTCGGACGAGCAGACCCAGTACACCGGCATGGCCGAGGTCGCCGGGGAAGCGAGCGCCTCCCGCGCGGAGAAGTGATGTTCAAGCAACACGACTCGCGGCGCGCGCCCACCTGGGACGAGACCGACCCGGCGCGCGCCGCGCGGCTGCACGGTGACACCGACCTAGACCGCGAGACCTACACCCGGGCGGGTTTCCAGCCCGTGGAGTGCCGCGCGTGCGGTACCTGTGTGTCCGTCCGGAAGAACAGCGAGAAGCACACCTCCATCCAGTGGACCGCGAGCAGTGACCGCGCGTGCCCCGTCCTCGCCGAATGGCGGGACGGCGGCGAGCGGCCGCAGGGCGAGGACACCTGCCCCCGGATGCTCGCGAGCATCCGGTACGCCTACGCGGAGGGGCTGATCACCCTCGCCGAAGGCGTGGATCCTGCTGACGCCGATCACATGGTCAACCCGCTGTACGTCCCGGAGTAGGACGTCCCGGAGTGATCTCCCGCCCCGCCGCATTCAAGCGATAGGCTCCCAATCCATGACCGCCACCCCACAACTCGGCTCCTTCGTGCGCGAACTCTCGATCGCCGAGGTGATCGAGGAAACCGCCGACGCCAAGTCGATCGTCTTCGAGATCCCCGCCGGCGCCGAGGAGGACTTCCGGTACACGCCCGGACAGTTCCTCACCCTGCGGATCCCCAGCGACCAGACCGGGTCCGTGGCGCGCTGTTACTCGCTCTCGAGCTCCCCCACCGAGGACTCCCGACTCAAGGTGACCGTCAAGCGAACGGTCGACGGGTACGGATCCAACTGGCTGTGTGACAACGCCGAGGTCGGCATGTCGATGCACGTGCTGGCCCCGTCGGGCATCTTCACGCCCAAGAACCTCGACCAGGACTTCATCCTCCTGGCCGCCGGCTCCGGGGTCACCCCGGTCATGTCGATCCTCAAGTCGGCGCTCGCCCAGGGCACCGGCCACATCGTCATGGTGTACGCCAACCGTGACGAGAAGTCCGTGATCTTCAAGGACGAACTGCAGGCCCTGCAGCGGGAGAACCCCGATCGGCTCACCGTGCTCCACTGGCTCGAGTCGGTGTCGGGCATCCCCTCCCCCGAGATGATCGGCAACCTCCTGCACCCGGTGGCGGCCAAGCGCCAGTCGTACATCTGCGGCCCGGCGCCGTTCATGGAGACCGTCAAGGACGGGCTCCGCCGCTCGGGTGCCGACATGCACCTCATCCACACCGAGGCGTTCTCCTCGATCGAGGGCGATCCGTTCGCCGAGATCGTGATCGACGACTCGCCCTCGGACGACGGCGCCGGGCCGGCCACGGCGATCGTGGAACTCGACGACGAGACCCACGAGATCTCGTGGCCCCGCAACACCCCGCTGCTCGACGTCCTGCTGTCGAAGGGGATCAAGGCACCGTTCTCGTGCCGCAAGGGCGAGTGCTCGGCCTGTGCCTGTGTTCTCAAGTCCGGCGAGGTCGAGATGATCCACAACGGGATCCTCGATCCGGAGGAGGTCGAGGAGGGGTACGTGCTCAGTTGCCAGCTCCTGCCCAAGACCGATCGCGTCGAGGTCTCGTACTCCGAGTGACAGACTTCAGAGCGTGAACCACCCTGTCGTCACCTTCACCTCCAGATACGGCTCCACCCGCAGGTACGCGGACGCGCTCGCCGGGAGGATCGGAACGCGCGCCGTGGATCTCGCCTCGATGGGGGACGCGGCCGCCGCCGACCCGTTGATCGTCCTCGCACCGCAGTACGTCACGACAATCCTCGGTCGGCGGCGCATCATCCGGGCGATCCGCTCGGCTCCGGGCCCCGCGGCTCTCGTCGTCGTCGCCCTGTCCCCCGCCGACGACCCCGGTCGCGGCACCCTCGCGCAGAAACTCGTGGCGGCCTCCGGGCGCGCGGTCACCGTCTTCCAGTTGCGCGGCGACCTGGACCCGGACCGGCTGCGGTGGGTGGACCGCGTACTCATGGCCGCCCTGCGCAGGGAACTGCGCAAGACCCCGGACGAACCGATGGCCCGCCTCCTGCTGAACCGCGAGCGGGTGGAGTTCGTCGACGAGTCCACCCTCGGGCCGATCGTGGACTGGGTGCAGGGGCACACCACGCTCGGTCACTGAGCGGACCCGTCGACGTACTGACGCGTTCTGTACTGACGCGGTCTAGACTCCCGCCTGCTCCTTCTGGATCTCCAGCGCGATGTCGATGAGCTGGTCCTCCTGGCCGCCCACCAGGCGGCGCTCGCCCGCACGGATGAGGATCTCGGACGACGGTACGCCGTACCGGTTCGCGTGCCCCTCGGCGTGCTTGAGGAACGACGAGTAGCAGCCCGCGTATCCGAGCATCAGCGCCGACCGGTCGACGACGCACTCGGTCGGCATCAGCGGCCGCACCACGTCCTCGGCCGCGTCGGCGATCTTGAAGAAATCCACTCCGGTGGTGATGCCGAGCTTGTCGCACACACCCACCAGTGCCTCGACGGGCGTGTTACCGGCGCCCGCGCCGAAGCGGCGGGTGGAGCCGTCGATCTGCTGGGCGCCCGCACGGATCGCCATGATCGAGTTGCCGACCCCCACGTCCAAGTTCTCGTGGCCGTGGAACCCGACCTGAGCGTCGTTGCCGAGTTCGGCCACCAGGGCGGCGACGCGGTCGGAGACCTGGTCCATGACCAGCGCGCCCGCCGAGTCGACGATGTAGACGCACTGGCACCCCGCGTCGGCCATGATGCGGCCCTGCTTGGCGAGGACCTCCGGCGGCTGGGTGTGGCTCATCATGAGAAACCCGACGGTCTCCAGCCCGAGCTCGCGGGCGTACCCGAAGTGCTGGATCGAGACGTCGGCCTCGGTGCAGTGGGTGGCGACCCGGCAGATCGACCCACCGTTGTCGCGCGCGGCCAGGATGTCGTCCTTGATCCCCAGTCCCGGCAGCGTGAGGAATGCGATCTTGGCCTGCGTGGCGGTCTCGGCCGCGACCTTGATGAGGTCCTGGTCGTAGGACTTGGCGAAGCCGTAGTTGAAGGAGGCACCGCCGAGACCGTCGCCGTGGGTGACCTCGATGACGGGGACCCCGGCACCGTCGAGCGCGGCGACGACGTCACGGACATCCCCGACGGAGAACTGGTGCCGCTTGTGGTGCGAGCCGTCACGAAGTGATGAGTCGGTGATGCGGATGTCGAGCTCAGGGCTGTACGCGCGGGCGTCTGCGTTGTACGGGTTGGTCCTGTCCATGGTCCTCACACTCCGAGCGTGGTGTCGGTGAGCTCGGTCCTGCCGAGCTTGGTCCTGGCAATGTCCTCGCCGACCTTGGTGGCGGCGGCGGTCATGATGTCGAGGTTCCCGGCGTACGGCGGGAGGAAGTCCCCGGCTCCCTCGACCTCGACGAAGATGGCGACGCGGGCCATCCCGCCGGTGATCTCGGTGGGCGGGTCGAACTGCGGCTCCTGGAGCAGCCGGTACCCCGGGACGTACTCCTGGATCTCCTTCTCGCGCTTGCGGATGGCGGTGGTGACGAGGTCCTGGTCGGCGTCCTCGGGGATCGCGCAGAAGATGGTGTCGCGCATGATCATCGGGGGCTCGGCCGGGTTGAGGATGATGATCGCCTTGCCCCGCTTGGCGCCGCCGACCTTCTCGATGGCCAGCTTGGTGGTCTCGGTGAACTCGTCGATGTTCGCGCGGGTGCCCGGCCCCGCCGATTCGGAGGAGACGGAGGCGACGATCTCCGCGTACTCGACCGGGACGACCGAGGAGACCGCGTGGACCATCGGGATGGTCGCCTGGCCGCCACAGGTGACCATGTTGTGGTTGGGCGCGTCGACGTGTTCGTGCAGGTTGGCGGGCGGGATGACCATGGGGCCCACCGCGGCGGGGGTGAGGTCGATGGCGGTGATGCCCGCGGCTTCGTAGCGGGGGGCGTAGGCCTTGTGGACATAGGCACTGGTGGCCTCGAACAGCAGGTCGGGCTTCTCGCCGCCCGCCTCTATCGAGGCGAGCAGTTCGTCGGCCCCACCGGACATGCAGGTGAGTCCGTGGTCGGCGGCGCGCTTCATCCCCTCGGACTCCGCATCGATTCCTATCATCCACTTGGGCTCGATGAACTCGCTGCGCTCGAGCTTGTACATGAGGTCGGTGCCGATATTTCCCGACCCGACTATCGCGGCGGTGAGCGTGGTCTTCTCTGTCATACACACAGTCTCTCCACCTGCATTCTCCGCCACAATCAGGCGTGCCGCTCAGCGGAACAACGTGCACGACGAAGGCCGAAGCTGCCCGTCAGGCGGGGTGGGTGCGGTGGGCGCC
>NZ_JAALDX010000052.1:12390-14670 GCF_014145095.1 Dietzia sp. SLG310A2-38A2
CGCGACACGAGCGGCGTGGGTGGGGCCGTCGGGCACGTGGGTCGGCCGCTGCGCGTCGAGTTCGCGGCGCAGGACCGGAACGATCTCGGTGCCGAGGATCTCGATCTGCTCGAGCACCGTCTTGCGGGGCAGACCGGCATGATCGATGAGGAACATCTGGCGCTGGTAGTCACCCACGTGCTCTCGCATGGTCATGTAGCGGTCGATGACCTGCTGCGGGGAACCCACCGTCAGCGGGGTCTGGGCGGTGAAGTCCTCGAGCGACGGGCCGTGACCGTAGACCGGGGCGTTGTCGAAGTACGGGCGGAACTCGTCCACCGCGTCCTGGCTGTTGGAGCGCGCGAAGAACTGCCCGCCCAACCCGACGATCGCCTGATCTGCGGAACCGTGTCCGTAGTGCTCGTAGCGGCGGCGGTACAACTCGACCATCTGCTTGGTATGGCTGATCGGCCAGAAGATGTTGTTGTGGAAGAACCCGTCACCGTAGTAGGCCGCCTGCTCGGCGATCTGCGGCGAACGGATCGAACCGTGCCAGACGAAGGGCGCGACGCCGTCCAGCGGGCGCGGGGTGGACGTGAACTGCTGGAGCGCTGTCCGGAACTTGCCCTCCCACTCCACCATGTCCTCGTGCCACAGGCGGTGCAGCAACTCGTAGTTCTCGATCGCCAACGGCAGGCCCTGTCGGATGTCCTGGCCGAACCACGGGTACACAGGCCCGGTGTTGCCGCGGCCCATGGTCAGGTCGACCCGGCCCCCGGCGAGGTGCTGGAGCATGGCGTAGTCCTCGGCGATCTTCACCGGGTCGTTGGTGGTGATGAGCGTCGTGGCGGTGGACAGGATGATGTCCGAGGTCCTGCCCGCGATGTAACCGAGGGTGGTGGTGGGGGAGGACGTGACGAAGGGCGGATTGTGGTGCTCGCCCAGGGCGAAGACGTCCAGGCCCACCTGCTCGGCCTGGACGGCGTACTCGACGACGGCTTCGAGGCGCTCGTGCTCGGTGGACACCTGCCCGGTGTGGGGGTCAGGCGTGATGTCGGCGATGGAGAAGATCCCGAACTGCATGATGGCGAGCCTTTCAGTCTGTTGATGCGTTTCATTCTAACTTGCTGACACGTCAAACAAAAGGGGGCCGAGGAGTATTCCGCCTCACCCTTGCCGCCTCTCGGTTCGCGAGTTCCCCTCCGCGCCGTGGCCTCGGGATGTGAGTATTCGGCGACTGACAACAGGAGGCGCCGTGACCGAGTGGATCGTCCGTAGGTGGGCCCGTTTCGGCCACAACCGGCTCTATGCCGCGACCCCCGGTGGAACCGACCTGGGCTATCTCGACCTGGCGACCGGCCGCTACCACTCCGACGATCTCGCGAACCTTCCGCTGTTGCGCAAAGCGATCGAGGGCCACCCGGACGCGCGGCGACATCGTGAATCCGCGCAGGAGTCGAGCCGGCTACCGCCGGCGACGGTGACACCGCCCGCACTGTCCCCGTCGAGTTCCGGGCCGGTCGCGGCGTCGACTGGCCCATCGACAACTCCGCCGACCGCGCACACCACCGCGCACACCACCGCGCACGCCGGCGCGCCACTCACCGCGCCGACCACCGTATCCGGACCGAGGTGGCACGATCTCGCCGATGCGCGTGCGGGGGCGGCCGCACGCGAGCGGGCGCTCGCCGAGCGGGAGGCGCAGGGGGTGGTGCGACATGTCCTCGCCCGGTTGGTTGGCGCGAAGACCGACGAGCGTGCGTGGCGTATCGGCGCGGACGGTGAGCAGGCGGTCGGCGAACAGCTGGCGGGTTTGGATGCCCGGTGGAGGGTCCTGCACGCCGTGCGCGTGGGGGAGCGGGGTGCCGATATCGACCACGTGGTGATCGGCCCCGGCGGTGTCTTCACCGTGAACTCCAAGAATCACCCCAAGGCGTCGATCTGGGTGGGCGGGGACACCTTCATGGTCAATGGCAACCGGGTTCCGTACATCCGCAACAGCCGACACGAGGCGAAAAGGGCATCCCGTCTGCTCGCGGAGCAGGTCGGCTTTCCGGTCCCGGTCACCGGGATTATCGCGGTAGTGGGAGCGCGAGCGGGATTCACCGTGAAGAACCAGCCCGCAGATGGCGCGGTGACGGTGATTCCCCGGCGCCGCATCAGGCGACTTCTCACGTCGCAGCCGCAGCGACTGGGGTTACGCGAGATCGACGCGATCCACGAGGTCGCCAGGCGATCCACGACGTGGCACCGCTGAACCCGGGGAGGGGAGGGTCAGGCGGGGTGGGTGCGGTGGGCGCC
>NZ_JAALDX010000528.1:0-594 GCF_014145095.1 Dietzia sp. SLG310A2-38A2
GGGCCCGGGCTTGTCAGCCCGGGCCCCGCTGATATTTCAGGTCGACTATTTCAGGTCGTCGTCTCCGACATGCCACTCGGACGGTGTCAGCTCGGCAGGGTGATCCCGTCGACCTCACCGATTCGGGTGACCACGCGCTCGAAGATCTCGGTCAGTGTGCCGACCTCGTCTTCGGTGAGCACGTCGACCAGTAGCTCTCGGACCTTCTCCACATGCATGGGGGCCACCCTGGCGATCGCCTCGGCCCCCTCCGTGGTGAGTGTGACGATCGTGCCCCGGCCGTCCTCCGCGCACTCCCCCTTGGCGACCAGGCCCCGGGCCTCCATCCGCCTGACCTGATGCGACACCCGACTGCGGTCCCAGCCGAGAGCCGCCCCCAGATCACGGGCGCGCAGGCCCCGACCGTCCGCCTCGCTGAGGCTGACCAGCACCGAATAGTCGGACTGGGACATCGACGCGTCGCGCTGGAGCTGGCGTTCGATCGCGAGATCGAGCAACTGATTGACTTCCCTGTACCGGCGCCACATGCACTGCTCTTCATCGGTCAACCAGCGTGTCTCGCTCATGGGGCTATTACAGCACGGCGGCCCGCCA
>NZ_JAALDX010000528.1:659-1436 GCF_014145095.1 Dietzia sp. SLG310A2-38A2
ACCGCCGTCGACCTGGCGGCACCGCCCTCAGTCACGGGTCGAACCGGACCTGCGCATGACATGCGTGCGCGCACTTCCCACACCCGCGAAACGAGAGCGGTCGCACGTGAGGACGATCACCTGTGACGTCGAGGCCGCGGCGGCGATGACCGCACCCATCGTCAGTCGCCGGGACGGATCGGTGTACCCCATCGTGTCGTCGAGGAACACGGGGACACCGTTGTCCCCCACGAGTCTCGCGCAGGCGATCCTGACGATCACGGCCAGCTGCTCCCTGGCACCACCAGACAGGGCGTCGTAGTCGACGGAGACCTCCCCGATCCTCCGGCTGAGAATGGTGAGGTCCTCCCCCAGCCGCACGTCGAAGTCGCGCCCGTAGACCAGTCGCCCGAGCTCGACCACCGCCCGGTGGAAGGGCTCCTGGTAGGCCCGGAGTGCCTCGGACCGTCGCTGCTCGAGAGTTCGGTGGAGCAGGTCCGCCGCGCGCGCCCGCCGCCACAGCGCGGTGTTCTCCCTCTGCGCGGCCTCGACCTCACGCTCCGCCACCGCGACGTCCCCGAGTCGTCCCTGATCCCCGATCGCGTTCACCCGACCGAGCGCGGTGGCCACCGCCTCGGCGCTCTCCCGCTCCTCGGCGACGAGCGCGGCCAGTGACGCCCGCGCGTTCTCGAGGAGTTGCGGAGGGGCGTCGGCGAGCGCCTCATCCAGTCGGGCCCGCGCCTGACGCGCGGTCTCCCGCCTGGAGTCCACCTCGAGTGCCGTCCGCTTCATCACGGT
>NZ_JAALDX010000528.1:1528-7607 GCF_014145095.1 Dietzia sp. SLG310A2-38A2
AGCGGCGAGCGCGTCCTCGCACCCCTGCAGCCGCTGTGCGGCCTCCCCAGCCAACGCGACCCTTGTGGCGAGGTCGGTCCTCAGGGTCTCGGCCTCGGCCGACGCGGCCCGATCCTCCGCGCGGCACCTGGTCAGGTCCCCCTCTGCTGACGCCGACCCCGAAGCCGGGTCCGGTGAGTCCCCGTCGCCAGGCCCACCGGCCCCGGCGGGGGCCCCTGTCGACTCCCCGGACTCCTCCCCGCCCGACTCCAGCTCCGCGGCGAGTGTCGCCCGCCGTCTCGTCAGATCCTCGGAGGTGTCCCCGTCGAGCAGATCCGTCCTGCGTCGCCGTTGTGCTGCGATGTCGGCTCGGAGTCCCTCCGCCTGGCGGTCGCGCTTCTCGGCCTCGGCGAGCGATCCGCAACCGCACTCGCGGAGCAGCGCCTCGAGTCGGGACCTGGCATTCGACTCCGCGCGACGGACGGCGTCCGTGTCGGTGGCGGGGACGACGGTCAGCGACACCGTGCCCACCTCGAACACGGTGTCCTCGACGATCTCGCCCTCCCAGCCCGCTGAGGCGTCGATGGTCTCCTGACCGATTCGGGCCGTTCCCTCGCCGGCCACCGCCACCCTGGGGGCGCTGGCCGCACTCCGGACCACGGCTTCGCGCAGGGCCGCATCCGCGGTGCGGATCCGGTCCACGGTTCCGCCGGGGAGATCGATCCCCGCGAGCTCGGCTTCCTTCTCGGCGAGGTCCCGCCCGACTGCCCCGAGGGTATCGAGAAGGGAATCGAGGGTCGACAGATCGGCGCGACGCCGCGCCTGTTCGCGCGCGTTCCGATCCGCGTCGACCAGTGCGCGGGCTCTGGTGACCCGTTCCTCGGCCGCCTCCAGAGCGGCCCGCGCCTCACCGGCCCTGATCTCGGCCGGCTCCAACCTCCGTGCCGCCTCCTCCGTGGCAGCCCGTAACTCGGCTCCCCTGACCTGTTCCTCCTGACGTCGCGCGATGAGGTCCGCGCGCTCCCGGTCGAGCCGGCTCGCCGCGTCGTGGGCGACCGTGGCGCGGTCGACCTCCACCTCCGCGGACCGAAGGGCCTCGCGGAAGCGGGCCACGGTGTGTCCTGCCTCCTCCAGCCGCGCCACCTCCGCCTCGACGGCGGCCAGTGAGGACGTCCTGGCGGAGTGGGCTGCGGACTGTTGGGCGTGCTCGGACACCGCGGCGTCGAGTTCGGACAATCTCGCCCTGGCGTCGTCCAGCGCCGCGCGTGCGTCCGTGAGCCGGGCCTCCGACCGCGCGAGGTCGCCGGTCGGCTCTCCGCGTCGTGCCGTCAGGTAGCGGTGACGTTCCTCCCCGACCCGGGTGACGAGCGTGTCGTCACCGGTGGGATCGGCGCCTCCGGCTGCGGCGTCCAGGGCCCGCCGCAGCGACTCCATCCCCTTGCCCGCTTCCACCTGGCCGATGGGTTCGTCCTGGGCGATGCGCAGCGCCCTCCACAGGGACCTGTCCACCCGGCGGTCCAGAAGGTCCCGCACGTAGTCGTGGGCGTCGTCACCCGTCAGCGCCACCTTCGCGGACTCCGGGAACTCGAGCGACGTGCGCTTTCCCCGCACGAACTCCTTGCGATACCGCATCCTCTCCCGGTCGATGGTGAACTCCGCCTCCACCACCACCGGGACGTCACGACCCACGGGGCTCGCGGCCTTGATCTCCGCGCGCCCGGAGGACGCCTTGTGCTCGAGGAGCATCTCCAGTGCGTCCATGAGGCTCGTCTTGCCCGACTCGTTGGGGCCCTCGATCACGAAGACGCCGCGAGGGGGCATCTGCACCTCCTCCCGGTCGACACCGCGGAAGTCCTCGATACTCAGACGGTGCAGGATCACCTCACGCCTCCGTCCACGAGCCGGTACAGCAGGCTGAGCGCATTGCCCGCGTCCTCGGAGTCCGGTCCGGTCGAGGCTGCCATCTCCACGAGGTCCTGCACCGCGCGCCCGGCATAACCGTCGACCAGATCGCTGAAGTCCGAATCCTCCGCGCGGACCACGAGGTGGGTGAGCCGCTCTCGCAGGTAGGCGGCCGCGAACAGCTCCGCCCACGTCTCCAGCAGGTCGTCGATCCTGGCGCGCAGCGCCACCCCGACAGTCCCGGTGAGGCCCAGCTTGAGGACCGTCCTGGGTTTGTCCTCGATCGCCTCGATCCGCTCGGCGAGCGCGTCGAGATCCGACTCGGTCTCGATCTCCGCGTTGATCGCGAGGAAGGACCACCGTCCGGTCCGCACTGGTGTGACCACACAACCACCCCGGCGGCCTCCGACCGGGCTCCGCGTCCCGAGCTCGACGAGAAGAGCATGACCGGACTCTCTCTCCACGTCGTCGAACGCTGTGGTCTCGGGGCTTCCCGAGAACCAGATCCTGTCGCCGGAACCCACACGGGTGACAGAGTGTCTGTCGCCGAGCGCCACATAGTCCAGGTGACCCGACCCGACGGCGTCCTCGACCTCTGCGACGCGGATCGCCTCGACGGACGGGGAGTCGCCGCCATAGACCTCGTCGGTGCCCCCGTGCGCGAGGAGGATGCGCAGGGAGTCGGTCGGGTCGAGATCGGCGAGCAACGCGGGGAGGCGCGCTGGATCGGGGCGCTTGGAGGTCCACGGGACCCCCACCACCTCGACCCCGGGGCGTACCTCGACGGGTTCGGAGTCACAGATGACTGTGACGGCTCCGCCGTCCACCGCCGACGAGAAGTCCCGGCACCGCAGTACCGATGACACGTCCAGCGGATCGTGGTTCCCGGGGAGGATCAGTACCGGTACGGGAAAGGCCGCGAGAACCTCCGCAGCGCGCAGCACGACCGATCGGGGAACGGCGTTGTCCTCGAACGCGTCGCCCGCGACCACGACGAACTCGGCGCCGTGCTCGAGGGCGAGGGCCCCCAACGAGGCTACCGCGGCGAGTCGGTCCGCGGTGTACACCGCCTGCGACTCGGTCCCGAGGAACCGCCGTGTCATCCCCAGCTGCCAGTCCGCCGAGTGGAGGAATCGGATCATGTCGCCGTCCCGTCGCCTGTCCATGGCCGCATCGTAGGTCGGGGCTCCGACAGTGCCGCGACGGGATCCTCGTCGAACGCGCCGATCACGAGCGCTGATCCCGGGGCCGGTACCGGGTGAACGCGTCCAGGAAATCCTCGAGGTCGGCCACCACGCGCAGTTGCTCCAGTGGGTCCCCGGTCGCCGCCGCGGCGAGCCTTCTGGCGACCGGCGCGTCCAACAGGTCCTCCAGTCCCGCCGGGTCGGGAGCGGGAACGGCCGGGAGGAGCGGATCGCGGCCCCACAGGCCCTCCTCCACGTCGAACGCCACGGCCCCGTCGTCCCCGTCGCCCGTTCCGGCCAGCACCGCGCCCAGCGTGTCAGCGCGTAGTCCCCGGAGTGCGAACATCACCTCCGGCGCGGCGTCCCACCACTCCACGAGTACGTGGGCAGCGGCGAGCACGTGCCGGCACGGGCCGGGCTGCACCGGACAACGACACGAGTACCGGGTGGCGCCGTGAACCGCCGGGAGCAGCAGGAACCCGACGGTGTCGGAGAAGCCGCCGGACAGCGCGCCCAGAACTCCGCCGTCCTCGCGGCGCAGAGCCGAACGGAGCGCATCGGTGTCGGTCCCGTCCAGCGGGGCGAACTCGAACTCCACCGTGAACGGTTCCGGCTGGCTGCCGGCGACGTCGCACCGCACGATCCGGCCGGAGTGTTCCAGCGAGAGCACCTTTCCGTCGCGTGCGTCCTTGCGGCCGAGGAAGACGTCGCTGCCGCCCACTCCGGACTCGAGGTCCGAGGACCACCGCCGACTCCACATGTGCGCCCCGAATGGCCCCGCCTTCGACCTGGTGGGGATCCCGCCACGCCCGCTCACGGTTCGTCGCTCCCCTCATCTGCCAGGGCCACGAGTTCGGCCAGGTCGGTATCGGTGAGCTCCGTCAGCACACCCGCGAGAGGGCCCAGCGTCAGATCCGCCAACTCGCGTTTGGACTCGAGCAGCTCGTTTATCCGGTCCTCCACCGTCCCGGGCGCTACGAGCGTGCGGACCTGGACCACCCGGGTCTGCCCGATCCTGTGCACACGATCCGTCGCCTGGTTCTCCACCGCGGGGTTCCACCACCGGTCCAGATGCACCACGTGGTTGGCCTCCGTCAGCGTGAGCCCGGTCCCGCCGGCGCGGAGGGACGCGAGCATCAACGGCGGGCCGTCCGTGCTCTGGAACTCCTCGACCATCGAGGCCCGCCCTCCCGCTGTGACCCCGCCGTGGAGGAACGGGACCCCGCTCGCCGTCCGGCGCTCCAGTAGCGGGAGGATCAGATCCCCGAAGGCCCGGTATTGCGTGAACAGTAGGACTTTCTCCCCCGCGTCGAGGATCTCGGTGAGGACCTCGTCCAGTGCGGCGAGTTTGCCGGACCGGTGTCGTCCACCCCGCAACAGCGAGGACCCGTCGCCGAGATAGTGCGCCGGGTGGTTGCACACCTGTTTGAGAGCGGTGAGACCGGACAGGATCGCGCCCTTGCGGGCCGCGCCCTCGGATTCCTTGACCTGCTCCATCATGTCCTCGACGACCGCCTGGTACAGGGTCGCCTGCTCACGGGTCAGGGGCGAGTCGACCCTGATGTGCTGCTTGGCCGGCAGATCCGCGGCCACGAGCGGGTCCGATTTGAGGCGGCGCAGGATGAACGGGGCCGTCAGGGCACGCAACCGGGTGGCCGCGGCCTCGTCCCTGTGCGATTCGATGGGAACCGCGAACCGGGCGCGGAAGGTACTGGCCGACCCGAGAAGACCGGGGTTGGCGAAGTCGAACACCGCCCGCAGTTCGTCCAGCCTGTTCTCCACCGGGGTCCCGGTGAGGGCGATCCGGTGCCGGGCGGGGATCGATCTGATCGCCCGTGACACCGCGGTCGCCGGGTTCTTGACCGTCTGCGCCTCGTCGGCCACCAGACGCCGCCAGTTCACCCCGGTGAGCAGATCGACGTCTCGCGCTGCTGTCCCGTATGAGGTCAGGACGAGATCCGAGTCCGTCATCCGCTCGACCGCACCCTCTCCCCTATCGCGTCCCTGACCGTGGTGGACGTGGACCCGTAGTTCCGGAGCGAACGTCGACGCCTCGCGGGCCCACGTGGCCACCAGGGTCAGGGGCGCCACCACCAGGGTGGGGCCGGATGTCCCGGCCGCGTGCTCGACCGCGGTGAGCGCGAGGACCTGCATGGTCTTGCCGAGCCCCATGTCGTCGGCCAGCACCGCCCCGGTGTCGGCCCGCGCGAGAGCCGATAGCCACCTGACCCCGTCCAGTTGGTACGGCCGCAGTGTGGCCCGGAACCACTCCGGGAGCACGACCGGAGACGACGACGAGGGGATCCAGTCGAGCGTTGTGGGCGACTCGACCTCGACGCCTTCCGCCTCCTCGGACATCAAGGCCCCGACCAGGGCGGGTGCGGTCATCCGCTGCCCGCGCCTGGCGGCGAGGAAGCGGGCCGCCCGTCGGAGCGCACCCGGGTCCGCGCGGACCCACTGGCCACGGAGCTTGACCAGGTCCGATGCCGCGTCGAGCAGCATCCGGGCCTCGGTGGCGTCCAACGGGCTGTCGTCGACCACCATCTCCCAGTCGACCTCCGCCAGTTGGTCGAGCCCCAGCCGGTGCCCCGAGTCCACCGACTCGGTCCCGGGCTCCTTGACGACCACCCTGACCGCGGTCCTGATCCTCGTCCAGGCCCTCGGGAGGAGGACCTCGACACCGCGGCCCCGGAGCGCTTCCACCCCCTCGTCGACCAACTCGACCACGAGGTCGGTCGGCAGGAGCAGATCGGGTACGCCGGCCGCCTGGGTGGCCCGCGTCAGTGGCGGCCACGACCGGACAGCCCGGTCCACCACGTCGCGTACCGGTCCGGCCACCGAGGAGGTGTCGGCCAGGTCGGAGAACGGACGGAGCGAATCGGCACCCGTCCGGACCAGCACCTGCAGCCGCCAGAACACCGCGGGGCCCGGGGACCCCTCCCCCTGTGGGCCGCCGACCGCGTCGTCGTCTACCGCGTCGCTGCCGTTCGCGTCGCTGCCCGCCGCGTCGCTGC
>NZ_JAALDX010000529.1 GCF_014145095.1 Dietzia sp. SLG310A2-38A2
TCGACCGGACGATCCCGTCGGCGCTCGAGTCCGGGCGGATCGCGGGGGCGACGGTCTCCGTCGTGCACGACGGCGAGCTCCTCACCGCCCGCGGGTTCGGCGAGGCCGACGTCGCCGCCGGCACCGCAGTCGATCCGGAGACCACCCTGTTCCGGGTGGGGTCGGTATCGAAGATGGTGACCGCGACCGCCGTGATGCAGCTCGTCGAACGCGGCGAGGTCGACCTGGACACCGACGTCGAGCAGTACACCGGCCTGGATCTACCCCACGAGCACCCCGTGACGCTGCGGCACCTGCTCAGCCACACCCCCGGTTTCGAGGAGCGCGCCGCCGGTCTCTTCGGTACGCCGGGAGTCGCCGTGGACCTGCGCCGGTCCCTGATCGAGGACCCGCCCGCCGAGGTGTACGAACCGGGTACCACGCCCGCGTACTCGAACTACGGCAACGCGCTCGCCGGGTACGTGGTCGAGGCCGTGAGCGGCGTGCCGTTCGAGGACTACGTCGACCAGAACATCCTCGCCCCGGTCGGGATGACGTCCTCGTCCTTCGACCAACCCCTGCCGGATCACCTGGCGGCGCATGTCGCCCAGGGGTACCCGACCTCGGACGGGGCGGCGATCCCCTTCGAGGTGGTCGGGGTGCCACCCGCGGGCTCGTTGAGCGCCACGGCCACGGACATGGCGCGGTTCATGCTCGCCCATCTCGGCCACCCCGCCGGCGACGGCGCAGGGACAAGCACAGGTCCAGACACCCGCGTCCTCAGCGACGAGACCCTCCGACTCATGCGGGAACCCGCCCTCGACGCCGGCACCCTGGGCGCCCTGGCGGCCGGTCCGAGGATGGGTCTGGGCTGGTTCGACGAATCCCGCAACGGCCGGGCCGTCGTCGGGCACGGCGGTGACACCCTCGCGTTCCACTCCCACATGCAGCTGTGGCCAGAGGACGACACGGGCCTCTTCGTCTCCTTCAACAGCACCGGCGCCGACGCCGCCGCACTGCTGCTGCGTGAGGACCTGCTCGACGGGTTCGCCGACCGATACCTCCCCTCCGACGGTGCGACCCCCGGCACCGTCGACCCGGCGGCCCCCGCCACCGT
>NZ_JAALDX010000530.1:0-433 GCF_014145095.1 Dietzia sp. SLG310A2-38A2
CCGGGGTGGCGGCCTGCGGCTCCTCGACGCGGCCGGCACCCGAACCGCTCGCGGAGTCACCGGGGGCCTTGTCGGACTTCTCCGCGGCCTTGCGGGCCTTCTCGAGGTCCTTGTTCAGCTCCTCGACACGCTGACGGAGGTCGTCGTTGTCCTCCACGAGCTTTCCGAGCTCCTCCTCTACCAGGTCGAGAAACTGGTCGACCTCGTCCTCGTTGTAGCCCCGCTTACCGATCGGCGGCTTTGAGAACGCGACGTTGTGCACATCGGCTGGAGTCAAGCGCATGGGATACCCCTCGTGGTCGTCTCGGGTGCCGGCCCGGCGTTCTCGAACCGGACCCACGACATCATTACTACCTTAACGCGTGCCAATCTAGTCACATTCGGCCCGCGCGTCACCTGCGGCCCGCCGCAGGTGTCACCTGCCGCCGGCCGC
>NZ_JAALDX010000530.1:501-1268 GCF_014145095.1 Dietzia sp. SLG310A2-38A2
TCGGCTCACGCGACGCTGGTCATCAGGATCCGCAGGACCAGCTGGATCACGATGATGATCACGAAGAGCACCAGGACCGACAGATCCAGGGAGACCTGGCCGATCCGCACGGGCTTGATCACCTTGCGCAGTGCCTTGACCGGCGGGTCGGTGATGGTGAACAGCCACTCGAGGATCACCGCCAGGAACCCACGGGGATTCCAGCCGCGGGAGAAGGAGGCGATCATCTCCACGACGATCCTGGCGAGCAGCAGGTACCAGAAGACCTGGGTGATGATGTATAGGACCAGCAGGATTTCACGCACGAGATAACCCTACTGGCACTGGTCGATCTCGCGCCGCGGGCACCCGGTCAGGCGGGGTGGGCACCCTCGGGTCAGCGACGGAACGCGCCGTTGACGGCGTCGCGGATCTCGGCCTCGGTGAGGTCCATCCCCGCAGGCTGCAGGAGGAAGGTGCGCTCGCGGTCGGTGACCTTCTCCATGCGGCCGTCGAGTCCGAAGACCAGGCCGGCGGCGAAGTCGACCATCCGGCGGGCGTCGCCGGAGGCCATGGTGGACAGGTCGAGCACCACGGCACGGCCGGCGCGGAAGTGCTCCCCGAGACTCTTGCCGTCCCCGAATCCCCGCGGACGCTCCACCACGGTCTCGGGAAGGGTCACCAGGCCGTCCTCGACGAAGTCCTCCTCCGGCGCCAGCGCGACGGCGCCACGGGTGACGGGCACGCCGCGCAGTGAGGCCCGGGCACCGGCCTCGGCCGCGTGGTAG
>NZ_JAALDX010000531.1 GCF_014145095.1 Dietzia sp. SLG310A2-38A2
GCGGAACAGCAGCCCCCAGCTGCGCCGACGGGCGTGCCCCTGCCCTCGGCGGCGGACCCGGTGCTCTGGCCGCAGCGCGAGGCGCTCAAGGCGGCACTGCAGTACCCGGGCCTGGCGGGACCGCTCTTCGACTCGCTCCCATCAGAGTGCTATACCCATCCCGCCTACGCCCTGATCGCGGACGCGCTGTCCGCGGCCGGAGGGTGCGCCTCCGGAAAGAGCGGCGCGAACTGGGTGTCCGAGGTGTCCAAGGGCCTCGAGGACGACGGTCTGCAGCGGCTGGTGGGCCTCATGGCGGTCGAGACGCTCCGCGTGGCCGAGGACGCGCTGCCCCGCTACGTCTCCGGTGTGCTCGCCCGGCTGCAGGAGGTGTGGGTGTCAGGCCAGATCGCCGACCTCAAGTCCAAGGTGCAGCGGATGAGTCCGGCGGCGGACCCGGAGGGGTACTCGGCGCTGTTCGGCGACCTCGTGGCGTTGGAGGAATACCGTCGAGGACTGCTCGAGCAGGCTGTGGGCGCCACGCCCGACATCGCCTGACCCGGCGACATGACAGTCGGCTCACGGTCCACACGGCAGTCTGGTCCGGACAAACTTTGGTGACAGAACACTTATCAATCGGGTACGGTCGCCCCAATCCGCCGTCGATCTGCAGTTCCGAGCCAGGCGTGCGGGACACCGACGACTACGGATAGGTCACCCATGCCCACGTCATCACGTCGACTCGTACTCCCCGCGGTGCTCGCCGCCTGCGGTCTCTGCCTCGGGTTGCCTCCGGCGGCGTCCGCGGAGGGGTGGGACCAGGGTCCGGTCCGGTTCAGTGCATCCGGGGACGACCAGTGCCAGGTCCACTTCACGATCGTCAACGAGACGAACGGCTACTACGTCGTCGACTTCGCGGTGGACGGGGAGGATCCGACGTCGCTGGTGGGCGTGCCGGGGGTGTGGGGCCTGACCGGGGTGCCCGTCAGGGCCAGGTTCTCCTTCGACAGCGTGGCGTACGACATCACGCGGGTCGTCGGACGTCAGGGGGTGCAGAACTCGGCCCCGGCGCCCCCCGTCTTCGCCCCGGGGACGGCCCCCTACGTCACCGACCGGGACCCGATCACCACCACCAGGACGGTGGATCTGCTCGATCAGCCACGCTTGCCGAACCGGGCCTCCGACACGCACACCGTCAGCTACCAGGTCGTCGTCGGTCCTCAGTCCGTGGACAAGGGCTTCGATCCCGCCACGGGTCAGTTCACCCTTCTCGAGACCGAGGTGTCCGGGTGCCAGACCGAGACCGTCTCGACGCTCACCGTGCCGCCGAGCGCGGTCGTGGGAACGCCGGTCGATCTCACCGTGCAGGTCGCCCCCGCGGCGGCCGAGGGCACGGTCCAGTTCTTCGCCGACGGGGAGCCGATCGGCGACCCGGGGGACGTCGTCGGCGGGTCGGCGACCCTGCCGCATGTCTTCTCCGAGGTCGGCGACCACGTCATCACTGCCGCGTTCACTCCGGCGCCTGTCGCAGACGAGTCCTCGGACACCCCGTACGCTTCGTCGACGGCGGGACCGGTGACCATCGCCGTCCAGGGTCCGCAACCGGGCACCGGATCACTCAGCCCGGGTTCGCTCGGCGTCCTGTGCGGTGAGGACGCGAACGGGTCTCTTCACGCGGGGTCCCTGGGCTCGACGGGATCGGCGTCGACCGGTTCGCTCGGATCGATCTGTGATGCTCCGGGGAGTGCCGGATCGGCGGTCGAGGGGGGTTCCCTGCTCGGGCCGGGTTCGTCGAGCTAGCCAGCCGACAACCTCCTGAGCTGGCGATTTGGTCCGATGGCCGCCCTCGCACTAAAGTAAGTTCTCGGTGTCCGACGTGCTCGTCGGTCGCCGGAAGCAATCCCCCATAGCTCAATTGGCAGAGCATTCGACTGTTAATCGAAGGGTTTCTGGTTCGAGTCCAGATGGGGGAGCAACGCAAACACCCTCCCACCTGCAAGTAGTCCGCAGGGGGAGGGTGTTTTGATTGTCGGGTTATCCGACTTCTATCCGCCTTATCGTTCGGGCGCGAGTTCGTCCAACGTCGCCGTCATGTCCGGTGCGACCGCCGCCATCTTCTCGATGTAGTGAGCCTCCGCGACGGCGGGGGTGTTCCCGAGGACCGCAGCCACGATGTCCGACCCGGCCTTCCGGTCGATGATCGTCGCCACCGTCCGACGGAATGAGTGCGGAGTCACCCACGAGAAGTCATCGCCGCGAATCTCACGCCAACGGCGACCAAAGTTGTTCAGCTCGATCAGTCCGCCCGTGGCTGACGTGAACACCAGACCGCGTGTGTTGCCGGGGGAGTGGACCCTCATGTTCATCAAGGCCGCGACGGTGAAGTCCGGGACCGTGATGGAGCGGTAGGAGTTCGACGTCTTGCCCCAGCCTTGACGATGAAGGCCCTTGTCCGGTGTGCGGACGACGGTGCCGCAGATGGTGACCGTCGGCTTCTCCGATGCGAGGTCGATGTGAACCGCACTGGCTCCGTCGGAGGGTC
>NZ_JAALDX010000053.1 GCF_014145095.1 Dietzia sp. SLG310A2-38A2
CGCCGCGATCGAGACCGCCGGGCGGACGCAGCCGGAGTGGGCGGCCGTGCCCGCGCGCGACCGTGCCGAGATCCTGCGACGGGCGTACGAGCTGATCCTCGACCGCGCCGACGAGCTGGCGCTGCTCATGACCACCGAGATGGGCAAGCCGCTGGCCGAGGCGAAGGGCGAGGTCACCTACGGGGCCGAGTTCTTCCGCTGGTTCTCCGAGGAGGCCTGTCGCATCCGCGGGGACGCCCGCCGCTCGCCCGACGGCAAGACCCGTCTCATGGTGACCCACGAACCGGTCGGGCCCTGCATCCTCATCACCCCGTGGAACTTCCCCCTCGCCATGGCCACCCGCAAGATCGGCCCGGCCATCGCCGCCGGCTGCACCATGGTGTTCAAGCCGGCCAACCTCACGCCCCTGACCTCGCTGTACGTGGTGGACATCCTGCGCGAGGCCGGACTTCCCGACGGTGTGCTCAACGTGGTGTGCACCACCGACCCGGGCAGCGTGGTGGAACCGTGGATCGACTCCGGGATCGCCCGCAAGCTGTCCTTCACCGGGTCCACACCGGTGGGCCGGAA
Source organism: Dietzia sp. SLG310A2-38A2 (assembly GCF_014145095.1). Lineage (GTDB taxonomy): Bacteria > Actinomycetota > Actinomycetes > Mycobacteriales > Mycobacteriaceae > Dietzia. The sequence continues at coordinate 571 of NZ_JAALDX010000053.1, forward strand.
GCTGCTGGAGCAGTGCGCGCGCGGGGTGCTGCGCACGTCGATGGAACTCGGCGGGAACGCGCCGTTCGTGGTGTGCGAGGACGCGGACATGGACACCGCCGTCGGCGCCGCGATGGCCGCCAAGATGCGCAACATGGGCGAGGCCTGCACGTCGGCCAACCGGATCCTCGTCCACCGTTCGGTCCTGGGCGAGTTCGGTCGGCGCCTCACCGAGAAGATGTCCGCCCTGACCGTCGGCGACGGCACCCGGAACGGCACCGACGTCGGCCCACTGGTCGAGGAGAAGGCCGTGACGAAGGTGGTCGAGCTGGTCGACGATGCCGTGGAGCGCGGCGCCGAGGTACTGTGCGGCGGAGCGCGCGTCGAGGGCCCCGGATACTTCTACCCGCCCACCGTCCTGACCGGCGTGGCGGCCGACTCCGACCTGATGTCCACCGAGATCTTCGGCCCCGTGGCCGCCCTGATCCCGTTCGACTCCGACGACGAGGCGGTGGCCCTGGCCAACGACACCGAGTTCGGCCTGGTCTCCTACGTGATGACCGAGAACCTGGACCGCGCGATGACCATGTCCGAGCGATTGGAGGCCGGGATGGTGGGCGTCAACACGGGGATCGTCTCCAACCCGGCGGCGCCGTTCGGGGGCATAAAACAGTCGGGACTGGGCCGGGAGGGCGGCCTGACCGGTATCGAGGAGTTCGTGGAGACCAAACTCGTGGCGATCCCGGTGCGCTGACCGCCTGCCGTCGGCCGTCGGCCGCCTGCCGCCCGCGGGCGGTTCGGCGTTGGACGGTCAGCCGGTGCGGACCCGCCCGGCGAGCCGGTGACGGTCGGCCTCGGACATCCCGCCCCAGACGCCGTAGAGCTCGCGGTGGGCCACGGCGTGCGCGCGGCACTGCTCGATGACCGGGCACTGCGCACAGAGCTTCTTGGCCGCCGTCTCCTTACGCCGACGCAGGCTCTTCGACTCGTTCTCGGCGTTGTAGAACAGGTCCGGAACGTCCTGGCACATCCCGTGCTCTGCCCAGGCCCATCCTTCGTCGATCCTTCTCGTCGCGGTCGTCATGGCTCTCCCCCCGTCGGCTCCAGCTTCTTTCACGCTCGAGGGTGTTCGGCACACCCCCAGGGGTGGGATGGGTCACAACTGTTAAAGTCCTCAGATGTCAGTCAGGGTCTCGGTGGAGAACGACTACACGGTGGTCATCGCGGGCGTGCACGCGCTGCTCGCCCCGTACCCCGGCCGCGTGGAGGTGGTGGTGAACGGGCCCGGTTCCCGCACCGGCGCGCACGTGGACGTGGTGCTGTTCGACACCTTCGCCTCCCCGGTGGACTGGCAGGCCCGGTGCTCGGCCATGGCCCTCGACCCGACGATCGGTGCCGTGGCCGTCTACTCGTTCGTCACGAACCCGCGCGCCATCGACGAGGCCTTCGCCTCGGGGGCCACGGGGTACCTGTCCAAGTCGCTGGCCGGCGAGCAGCTGGTCGGGGCCGTGGAACGGATCGCGGCGGGTGAGCGGGTGAGGCTGCTCGGTCACGACGGCGAGTACGCGTCCGCCGGGATGTGGCCGACCGGCGACGTGGGCCTGACCCCCCGGGAATCGGAGATGCTCGCGCTGATCGCCCAGGGCCGGTCCAACGAGGAGATCGCGGCGGCCTGCTATCTGTCGATCAACACGGTCAAGACCTACATCCGGGAGGCCTACCGAAAGATCGGTGTGACGACCAGACCGCAGGCCGTGGCGTGGGCGATGCGGAGCGGGCTCGCGGTCTCCCGCTGATCGCCCGGTACGCCGTAGCTCAGTACCCCAGCACCGCGCCGAGGAACCGCTTGGTGCGCTCGTGCTCGGGAGAATCGAAGAACTGCGCGGGCGGCGCGGATTCGACCGCGACACCCTCGTCGAACATCACCACCCGGTCGGAGATCTCCCGGGCGAAGTTCATCTCGTGAGTCACCATCAGCATCGTCATGGTCGAGTCGTTGGCGAGGTCCCGGATCACCTTGAGCACCTCCCCCACGAGCTCGGGGTCCAGGGCCGAGGTGGGTTCGTCGAAGAGCATGATGTCGGGCTTCGTGGCCATGGCCCGGGCGATCGCCACGCGTTGTTGCTGGCCACCGGACAGTTGCGGGGGCTTCTTGGCCGAATGATCGGCCAGACCGACCAGCGCGAGCAGTTCCTCCGCCTCCCGCCGCGCCGTCGCCTTGTCCTTGCCGAGCACGTGCACGGGCGCCTCCATGACGTTCTCCAGGGCGGTCATGTGCGGGAACAGGTTGAACTGTTGGAACACCATTCCGATCCGACTGCGGATCTGGCGCATCCTCCTGGTCTCGCGGGGTCTCTTCCGCGCGCCGTCGGTGTTCCACAACTCGTCGCCCTCGACCAGGACACGGCCCGAGGTCGGGAACTCGAGGGTCATGAGCACGCGCAGGATCGTGGTCTTGCCGGAACCGGACGGCCCGATGATCGAGATCTTCTCGCCTCTGGCGACGGTGAAGTCGAGCTCGCGGAGGACCCTGTTCTCGCCCCAGTTCTTGCTGACCCTCTCGAAGCGGACCATCGGTTCCCCGGTCTCGCCGAGCTCAGTGGACGGTGCCATAGCGGGTCTCCAATCGACGCAGGACGAGTGTGCACGGGACGCTCACGATGAGGAAGAGCAGCGCCGCGATGGTGAAGGGTTCGATGTAGCGGAACTCCGATTGCCCGATCGCCTTGGCCACCGACATGAGTTCGTAGACGGTGATGGCGGACAGGATGGCCGAGTCCTTGAACATCTGGATGAGGTAGTTGCCCAACAGTGGGACCACCCGTCGTACCGCCTGGGGTAGGACGATCCGTGTCCACGTGCGTCGGCCCGGCAGGTTGAGGGCGGTGGCGGCCTCCCACTGCCCCACCGGGATGCCCTCGATGCCCGACCGATAGACCTCGGCCGTGTAGGCGCTGTAGTTGACGCCGATCACGATGATGCCGGTGACCAGCGCGCTCATGGTGACGCCGTACTCCGGCAGGACGTAGAACACGAAGAACGCCTGGACGAGCAAGGGTGTCCCGCGGATGAGGTACACGAGGAAACCCAGGACCCGGGAGACCACCGGGATCCGCAGGTATCTGAACACGGCCACGACCAATCCGAGGACGGCCGCGATGGCCATGCCGGCGAAGGTGATCTGCACCGTGGTGACCAGTCCCCAGAGCAGGTCGGGGATGATGCTGATCGCGAAGGCGTTGTCCCAGATCATCAGCTCACCCCCTGCATCCGGCCGGTGAGGGCCGTGAGCAGCGACCGGCGCTCACGGGTCGGTGCGAACCGCCGCTCGAGGAGCGCGATGATCGTCGAGATCACCAGGCTCAGGATGAAATACAGGACCAGGATGATCCCGTAGATCAGGGCGGTCTCACCGGTCGAGGACCGGATGAGCCCGGCGTTGAAGGTCAGGTCCGCCACGGTCACCAGGGAGACCAGCGAGCTGTTCTTGAGCAGGTCCACCATGACGTTGCCCATGGGCGGCAGCATCGCCGGGATCGACTGCGGCAGAAGGATGCGGCGCATCCGCTGCGCGGGGGTCATGTTGAGCGCGATCGCGGCCTCGGTCTGGCCCTTCGGCCGGGACGCGATGGACCCGCGGACCACCTCCGAGGCATACGCGCCCTCGTTGAGGCCCAGCGCGAGGACCCCGGCGAAGATGGCGGTGAGCTGGATCCCGAAGAACGGAAGGGCGAAGAACAGCCAGAAGAGCTGCACCACCAGCGACGTGCCGCGGAGGAACTCCACGATGCACGCCGCGGGCCAGCGCACCCAGCGGTGGGTGGACAGCCGCGCCAGGCCCAGGGTGAAGGCCACGACCAGCGCGAGCGCCGCACCGAGGACCGTCACCTGGACAGTGGTGAGGAAGCCCTGCCGGATGAGTGGGAGATAGTCGGCGATAGCGTCCATCGATCGCCGGTCAGCCGTCGACGGCGCAGAGTTCCTCGGTCGTCACGCCCTCGACGACGGTGGGATCGAAACCCCATTTCTCGAGGATCTCGGCGAACTCGGGTTCGGTCTTGAACTTCTCGAGTTCCTCGTTGTAAGCGTCGAGGAAGTCCTGGTCCTCGGGGCGGAACGCCGCCGAAGACCCCGTGCTGGGGGCGTCCTCGATCGGCTCGGTCACCTCGACTCCCTCGAGCTCGCGCAGGGACAGCGTGGGCAGGAGGAAGGCGTCGATCCGGTCGGCGTTCAGGGCGTCCGCGCCACCCCGGGCGTCGGTGACGTTGATGATCTGGCCCGCCCCGACCCCGGCCGTCTCGAGGATCCCCTGTTCGAACCCTCCGGGGACCACACCCACGCGCAGGTCCGCCCGCTCCAGGACGTCGGCGATGGTCGCGATGTTCTCGGGGTTGCCCGGCCGCACCCCGAAGGACTCGGTGGAGACGATCACGGGTGAGGCGTAGGAGACCTCCCGGCAGCGGGACTGCTTCATGAACAGCCCCGCGGCGATGGTGTCCCACCGGTTGGCCTTGAGGCCCGGGATCATCGCGTCGTAGCCGGAGACGATGCCCTCGACTTGGTCGATCCCCATCCGTGCGGCGACGGCCCGGACGACGTCCGGCTCCGCGCCCGTGACGGTGCCGTCCGGGGAGAGTTCGGTGTAGGGCGGCTCGTTGCCGATGGCGATCCGCAGTCCCTGCTGCCGGGCCCGCTCGAGGAGGCCACCACCTCCCCCTGCCTCCGGGCCGCCGGGCTCGGTGGTGGTGCAGGCGGCGAGGGATCCACCGACCGCGACCACCCCGCCCAGTGCCAGCACCCCCCTGAACAGTTGCCGTCGCGAGATGGTGGTGTTCATCGGTGCCTCCGTCGGGTTGAAGTTAACGGTTCATCGACCGTATGGCCGGACCCACGGGGTTCATCACCTAACGGGACAAGCGTGACCTCGCCGTAACAATGGCCTCACCGGTCCCCGCCGCCCTCGCGGACCCGCGCGAGCCCGTCCCTCATGTGGTCGACCAGCAACTCCCTGGCCCGATCCGGGTCCCCGGCACGCACGGCGTCGGCGATCGCGCGGTGTTCGGCGAGCCTTGACGCCGCGTCCGAGTAGGTGCCGCGCATGGCGTGCAGGCACATGCTCGTCTCGACCAGGACGGTCTCGTGCACCCGCGACAGTCGTGGGCTCCGGGCCGCCTCGACCAGGACGTGGTGGAAGTCCAGGTCCGCCGCGACCATGGCCTCCGACCGTGGCTCGTCGGCGAGGGAGGCCATCGCGTCGACGGCCGCGTCGAGCGCGTCGGCGGTGTCGACTCCCCACCCCAGGGCGAGCACCCGGTCCAGCGCGGCGGTCTCGACGGTCGTGCGCAACAGGTACATGTCCTCGACCGCCTCGGCGGAGAGGTCCGGGACGAAGAGCCCCCGGTTGCGGTGCGAGACGAGCAGCCCCTCCTGGGTCAGCCGTTGCATGGCCTCCCGCAGCGGCCCGCGGCTCACACCGAGCGAGCGCGCCAGCGCGGCCTCCCCGAGCTGGACACCAGGGGCGAACGTGCCGTCCGAGATCGCCCGGCGGAGG
>NZ_JAALDX010000532.1 GCF_014145095.1 Dietzia sp. SLG310A2-38A2
GGGGGAGCGCCCGGCCGTCAGTCGGCGAGCGGCGTCCCGTCCCGCAGGTGCGGGGCCAGGGTGTTGTCGAACATCGTCAGCGCCGAGGCGATCGCCATGTGCATGTCCAGGTACTGGTAGGTGCCCAGTCGGCCGCCGAAGATCACGCGGTTCGTCGCTGTCTCGGCCTTGGCGCGGTCGCGGTACAGGGCCAGTCGCTCGCGGTCGGTGGACTCGTTGATCGGGTAGTACGGCTCGTCCTCGCGCTCGGCGAAGCGGCTGTACTCGCGCATGATCACGGTCTTGTCCGTGGGGTAGTTCGTCCGCTCGGGGTGGAAGTGCCGGAACTCGTGGATGCGGGTGTAGTCGTACTCCGCGTCGTTGTAGTTCATCACCGGGGTGCCCTGGAAGTCGCCGGTGGGCAGGACCTCGGTCTCGAAGTCCAGGGTGCGCCACCCGAGCTCGCCCTCGGCGTAGTCGAAGTACCGGTCCAGCGGGCCGGTGTAGACCACGGGCGCGTCGGGGCTCGCCGCGCGGACGGCCTCGCGGACGTCGAACCAGTCGGTGTCCAGCACCACGTCGATCTTCTCGTCCGCCGCCATGTTCTCCAGCCACGCGGTGTAGCCGTCGACCGGCAGGCCCTCGTGGGTGTCGTTGAAGTAGCGGTTGTCGAACGTGTAGCGCACGGGCAGACGGGTGATGTTGCCGGCGGGCAGGTTCTTGGGGTCGGTCTGCCACTGCTTGGCGGTGTAGTCCTTGATGAACGCCTCGTAGAGCGGCCGCCCGATCAGCGAGATGGCCTTCTCCTCGAAGTTGGCCGCGTCCTCGGCGGAGAATTCCGCGGCCTGCTCGGCGATGAGCTCGCGTGCCTCGTCCGGGGAGTAGTACCGGCCGAAGAACTGGTTGATCAGCCCCAGTCCCATGGGGAACTGGTAGGCCGTGCCCTTGTGCATCGCGAACACGCGGTGCTGGTAGCCGGTGAAGTCGGTGAAGCGGTTGACGTACTCCCACACCCGCTCGTTGGAGGTGTGGAACAGGTGCGCGCCGTACTTGTGGATCTCGATCCCGGTCTCGGGCTCGGGCTCCGAGTAGGCGTTGCCGCCGATGTGGTGCCGCCGGTCGAGCACCAGTACGCGCTTGCCGAGCTCGGCCGCGGCCCGCTCAGCGACCGTCAGGCCGAAGAAACCGGACCCCACCACGATGAGGTCATAGGTCCCCCACTGCCGATCGCCTGCCATCACTTCGAGCCTTCCCGTAGTCCGTCGCCGAGTCGCGGCGCCTTGTCCAACACCGCGTCTGGTCCAACACTGCTTCTGGTCTAACACTGCTTCTGCTCCGTCGCCGCCCCTGGTCAGGCGCTGCGCCCGGCGTGTCCACGCGCCGGGCGGCGCGGGTCCGGGTCCAAGGGTATCGGGCGGGGGTGGCGAGTGGCCCGGTGCCACACCAGGTGACGACGACGAGGACAGCCCCACCCGCGCCCGGTGCTGCTGCTCAGGTCACGCGTCGGGCCGCCTCATCGTCGTACATCGGTTCGAAACTACATGGTTGTGACCCCAAAATTCACTCCCGTACCACTTGGTTTCACGCGTTTCTTAGCTACCATTGATCACGTTCGTCACATTCGTCCCAGTGGTCGCGGTCGCCCGCGGCCGCCGGGAAGAAGTGTTCCGCAGCTGGATCGCGAGACACAGACCTGATCTGGAGAAGCCCTTGAGAACACGACGCCGCCCCCTGAACGTCAGCGGTCGACGCAGGACCCTCGCCCTCGCGGTGGCGGTCGCGGCGTCCGTCGTCACGCCCCTCGCCGTGTACGGGGCGGACCACCTGGTCGAGTCCGGAGACGACATCGCCGCCACCGCGGGCGCCGCCGTTCCCACCGGGACGGCCGAGGTCGCATTGGCCGACGCTCCGGCCGCGGCGGGCGTGGACACCGACATCGCGGTGGGCTCCGCCCCGGTCAAGGAGGTCACCTCCGAGACCCCGTTCTCGATGGTCGGCGTCACGTGGAAGGGCTACAACCCGGAGGCCGTCGCGG
>NZ_JAALDX010000533.1:0-1031 GCF_014145095.1 Dietzia sp. SLG310A2-38A2
TGGCGGTCGTCGTCGTCGTCGGCGCACTCGGGGTGGTCTCCGCCAAGAAGGCGGTCTACTCCGCCCTGTGCCTGGCCATGACGATGGTCGCCCTGGCGGTGCTGTACATGGCGCAGGGTGCGGTGTTCCTGGGCGTCGGCCAGATCGTCGTCTACACCGGCGCGGTGATGATGCTGTTCCTGTTCGTGGTGATGCTCATCGGCGTGGAATCCTCCGAGTCCCTGGTGGAGCGGATCCGCGGACAGCGCGTGGCCGCGATCGTCGGCGGACTCGGCTTCGGAGTCCTCCTGGCGACCGGCCTGGCCCGCGCGGAGCTGCCACCCTTCACCGGCTTCGGCGCCGACCACAACGACGTGCCCGCCCTGGCAGACCTGCTGTTCACCCGCCACGTGTGGGCGTTCGAGCTCACCGGGGTGTTGCTGATCATCGCCACCCTGGGCGCCATGGTGCTGGCGCACCGCGAGCGGTTCTCCGGCCGCCGGACCCAGCGCGAGATGTCCGAGCAGCGCTTCCTGGACTGGCAGCACGACGGCGACGCCCGTGTGACGCCGCTGCCCAGCCCCGGCGTCTACGCGCGGCGCAACTCCGCGGACATGCCGGCCCGCCTGCCCGACGGCTCTGACTCCACCGACTCGGTGAGCGAGGTCCTTCGCCGGCACGGCGGCGGCGGGGAGCTGGAGTCCGGAGACCATTCGGGGTCCGGCGGCACGGGAGGATCCGCCGGCCCGAGGGAGACCGGTGGCAGTGCAGGACCTGCCGAGGGGGGACGACCGTGAACCCGGAGAACTACCTCTATCTCTCGGCCGTGCTGTTCACCATCGGTGCGGCCGGGTTCCTGCTGCGGCGCAACGCGATCGTGGTGTTCATGTGCATCGAGCTCATGCTCAACGCCACCAACCTCGCCCTGGTGACGTTCGCCCGGATGCACGGCGACGTAGGCGGTCACGTGTTCGCGTTCTTCGTCATGGTGGTGGCCGCGGCCGAGGTCGTGATCGGCCTGGCGATCATCATGGCCATCTACCGTTCCCGCC
>NZ_JAALDX010000533.1:1096-2784 GCF_014145095.1 Dietzia sp. SLG310A2-38A2
CGACGCCAGTCTGCTCAGGTATTGAGGACGCGCAGATGACTCCTGATGTGACTCTCTGGCTGATCCCCGGCCTGCCGCTGCTCGGCGCCGCCCTCCTGCTGGTCCTGGGCCGCCGCAGCGACCCGTGGGGACATCTGCTGGGCTGCGCCACCGCTCTCGCCGCGTTCTGCGCGGCCGCCTGGCAGCTCGCCGCCATGGCCGGCCGCGAAGCCGCCGACCGGACCCTGCAACAGACGCTGTTCACGTGGATCTCGGTGGGCGACCTCCACGTGGACATGGGCCTGCGACTGGACCAGCTCTCCATGGTGTTCGTGCTGCTGATCACCGGCGTCGGCCTGCTCATCCACGTGTACTCGACCGGGTACATGGCCGCCGACCCCGCGGAAGGCAAGTTCTTCGCCTTCCTCAACCTGTTCCTGGCCGCGATGCTGCTGCTGGTGATGGCGGACGACTTCCTGGTCCTCTACCTGGGGTGGGAGGGCGTGGGCCTGGTCTCCTACCTGCTGATCGGGTTCTGGCAGCACAAGCCGTCCGCGGCCACGGCGGCCAAGAAGGCGTTCCTGGTCAACCGCGTCGGGGACATCGGGCTCGCGGTGGCCCTGATGGTGATGGTGACGCAGCTGGGGACCCTGTCCTTCGACGGCGTGTTCGCGGCCGTCAGCGGCGCCGACGGTGCCGCTGACGGGGTCGGCTCCGGCCTGGTCACCGCGCTCGGCCTGCTGTTGCTGCTTGGCGCCTGCGCCAAGTCCGCCCAGGTGCCGCTGCAGTCGTGGCTCGGGGACGCCATGGAGGGCCCCACCCCGGTCTCAGCGCTGATCCACGCGGCCACCATGGTCACCGCCGGCGTCTACCTGATCACCCGGGCCAATCCGATCTTCGACGCGGCCCCGGCGGCGCGGACGGCCGTGATCGCCGTCGGCGCGGTGACGCTGCTCTTCGGCGCGGTGATCGGCTGCGCGAAGGACGACATCAAGAAGGTGCTCGCCGCATCCACCATGAGCCAGGTGGGATACATGGTCATGGCCGCCGGGTTCGGCCCCGCCGGATACGCACTGGCGATCATGCACCTGCTCACCCACGGTTTCTTCAAGGCCGGGTTGTTCCTCGGAGCGGGATCGGTGATGCACGGGTTGGACGACGAGGTCGACATGCGCCGCTACGGGGCCCTGCGCGCGGTCATGCCGGTCACCTTTGTCACCTTCGGACTCGGCTACCTCGCGATCATCGGCGTCCCACCGTTCTCCGGCTTCTACTCCAAGGAGGGCATCATCTCCGCGGCGTTCGACGTGGGCGGCGGCGGAGCGGCCGGATACCTGCTCGGCGCGGTGGCGTTGCTCGGAGCGGGTCTGACCGCCTTCTACATGACGCGCGTGATGATCCTGACCTTCTTCGGCCGGCAGCGATGGCACGAGGGAGCCCATCCCCACGAGTCGCCGGTGTCCATGACGGCGCCGATGATCCTCATCGCTGTGGGGTCCGTGGTCTCCGGGGCCCTGCTCGCGATCGGCGGGCGGCTGGAGGGCTGGCTGGCCCCGGTCGTGGGCGAGCACAGCGCCGAGCACGTGCTGCCGGTCTGGTTGGTCACCACCGCCTCGCTGGTGGTCGTGGCCGCCGGAATCGCGGTCGCGGTGCGACGGTACGGTCGCGCCGACATCCCGGACCAGGCGCCGTCGGAGGTCTCCGTGCTC
>NZ_JAALDX010000534.1 GCF_014145095.1 Dietzia sp. SLG310A2-38A2
ATCTTTCGGAGTTGATAGTTGATCGACTCGATCTGGTTCGTCGTGTAGATGACCTTGCGGATCTCGGGGGTGAACGCCAGGAACGGAGTGAAGTCCTCCCAGGCATTGCGCCACGCCATCACCGCCGCTGGCGCCTTGGTGCCCCAGGTCTCGGCGAAGGCCTCCATCGCCAGCTCGGCCGCCTCGATGGTGGCCGCAGTGTAGATCGGCTTCATGTCCCTGGCCATGCTCTTGCGGTCGGCGTAGGAGGCGTACTTCATGGCCGAGCGCAGGAGATGCACCACGCAGGTCTGCACCACGGTCTCGGGGTAGACGCTGTTGACCGCGGCCGGCAACCCGGTCAGTCCGTCGCAGCACAAGATCAGGATGTCCTTGGCTCCGCGATTGCGGATCTCGGTCAGCACGCCTGCCCAGAACTTGGCCCCCTCGGTGGCGCCGAGCCACAGGCCCAGCACCTGCTTGCGGCCCTCCAGATCGACCCCTACGGCCACGTGACAGGCTTTGTTAGCCACGACCCCGCCGTCGCGGATCTTCAGCCAGATCGCGTCGATGTAGACGATCGGGTACACCGTCTCCAGCGGCCTGGACTGCCAGAGTGCAATCTCGTCGGCAACCACGTCGGTGACCCTGGAGATAGTCGCGGCGGAGACCGTGGAGCCGTAGATCTCCTCCATATGTGAGCTGATGTCCCTAGTGGTCATTCCACGGGCGTAGAGGGACAGGATCATGTCCTCGACCTTGCCGACCCGGCGGGCGCGTTTGGGGACGATGACCGGCTCGAACGAGCTATTGCGGTCCCGCGGCACGGTGAGCTGCACGGGGCCCTGGAGGGTCTGCACGGACTTGGTGGTCTTGCCGTTGCGGGAGTTGCCGCTCCCGTGCCCGGCGGGGTCGCCGGATTCATAGCCCAGGTGGTCGCTGAGCTCGACCTCCATGGCCCGCTCCAGCACGGCCTTGGTCATCCGTGTCAACAACTCCTCGACGCCGTGACGGCCCTCGCCCAGCTCCTCGGCGGCGGTCACCAGGGCATCGATCTGATCGGCGTTCAGCACCCCAGCAAGAGGGTTCTGCGCATCAGCTACTTCAGTCATTCGGTCGATCCTTCCGGAGGTGAAACCCGTAGGTCACACCTCGGTACGAGACCGGACCCTTACACACTCAATGAAACACCCTC
>NZ_JAALDX010000054.1 GCF_014145095.1 Dietzia sp. SLG310A2-38A2
CATCAGTAGTGCGCGCTGGGTGGCCGGGTCGGCCCACGCCGCAAGGACCTTCGCGCCCGAACCCCTGCTCATGGGCAGGATGGCCCCCACGGGGACGGTGTCCCGCAGGCCGGTGGGGGGTTCGGCGGAGGCCACGCAGATCCTCCGGTCGCCGTCGCGGCGGTACACCTGGACGCTCTCCTCCGTGGCCTCGCGGAGGCGGGGCAGGACGGTGGATGCCGCCTCCGCGAGGGAGTCGGCGGCGTGCGCGGCGAGCTTGGCCAGGCCGGGGCCGAGGCTCCACACTCCGGCATCGTCCCGGGAGAGGAGTTGGTGGATCTCGAGGCCCACCGCGAGCCGGTGGGCGGTGGCCCGGGGGAGTCCGGTGCGCTCGCAGAGGTCCGCCAGGACACACGGCTGCTCGGCCACCGCGTGGAGCACCGTCATGGCTTTGTCGAGGACTCCGATCCCGCTATACTGTCTCACAGTTCGACTATAGCGTCCTACATGGTGAGAATCCATCGGTTCGACACCCGGGCGTGGACTGGAGGCGTGATGAGTGTGACACCGTCCGGAGGTGCCCGGGGCCGGACCCTGGCGGAGAAGGTCTGGGACGACCACGTGGTGGTCAGGGGCGAGGGAGAGGGCGAAGCCCGTCAGCCCGACCTCATCTACATCGATCTCCACCTCATCCACGAGGTCACCAGCCCCCAGGCTTTCGACGGGCTCCGGTTGGCCGGCCGCGGCCTGCGCCGCCCGGACCTCACCCTGGCGACCGAGGACCACAACGTCCCGACCGACATCGTCGGCGGTGCCATCAACCTCATCGCCGACCGCGTCTCGCGGACCCAGATCGAGACGCTGCGCACCAACTGCGCGGAGTTCGGGGTCCGGGCGTACCCGATGGGTGACCCGGGGCAGGGCATCGTCCACATCATCGGACCCCAGCTCGGCCTGACGCAGCCCGGCATGACCGTCGTGTGCGGGGACTCGCATACGTCGACGCACGGCGCGTTCGGCTCCATCGCGATGGGTATCGGGACGTCCGAGGTCGAGCACGTGATGGCCACCCAGACACTGTCCCTGCGGCCGTTCAAGACCATGGCCGTCACCGTCACCGGTGAACTGCAGCCGGGGGTCTCCGCCAAGGACCTCATCCTGGCCGTCATCGCCCAGATCGGGACGGGCGGCGGCCAGGGGTACGTCATCGAGTACCGCGGCGAGGCCATCGAGAAGCTCTCGATGGAGGCGCGGATGACCATCTGCAACATGAGCATCGAGGCCGGCGCCCGCGCCGGGATGATCGCCCCGGACCAGACCACCTACGACTACCTGAAGGGGCGGCCGCACGCCCCCGCCGGGGAGGAGTGGGATGCGGCCGTCGAGTACTGGAACGGCCTGCGGACCGACGACGACGCCGTCTTCGACACCGACGTGGTGATCGACGGCTCCGCCCTCACCCCGTTCGTCACCTGGGGGACCAACCCCGGACAGGGCGTGCCCCTCGGGTCCACCGTCCCGCACCCGGAGTCCTTCGGGGACGAGAGCGACCGTGTCGCCGCCGAGGGCGCGCTCGACTACATGGATCTCGAGGCCGGCACCCCGCTGCGCGAGGTCCCGGTGGACGTGGTCTTCGTGGGCTCCTGCACCAACGGGCGCATCGAGGACCTCCGGACGGTGGCGGAGATCATCGACGGCCGCGAGGTCGCGGACGGCGTCCGGATGCTGGTCGTCCCGGGATCGATGCAGGTGCGACTGCTGGCAGAGGAGGAGGGCCTGGACAAGGTGTTCACCGCGTTCGGTGCCGAATGGCGTCAACCAGGGTGCTCTATGTGCCTCGGGATGAACCCGGACTCACTCGAGCCCGGCCAGCGCTGTGCCTCGACCTCCAACCGCAACTTCGAGGGCCGCCAGGGCAAGGGCGCCCGCACCCATCTCGTCAGCCCGGCGGTCGCCGCGGCCACGGCCGTCATCGGTCGGCTGGCCTCGCCCGCCGATCTCGAGCCCGCGAAGGGGGCATGATCATCATGGAGCCGATCACCACCCACACCGGCATCGGGGCCCCACTGCACCGGTCGAACGTGGACACCGACCAGATCATCCCCGCCGAGTACCTCAAGCGCGTCACCCGTACCGGGTTCGAGGACGGGCTGTTCTCTTCGTGGCGCGCGAACGAGCCGGACTTCGTCCTCAACCGTGCCCCGTACGACCGCGCATCCGTGCTCGTGGCGGGGCCGGACTTCGGCACCGGTTCGTCGCGCGAGCACGCGGTGTGGGCGCTCAAGGACTTTGGCTTCCGCGTCGTCATCTCCTCGCGCTTCGCCGACATCTTCCGCGGTAACTCCGGCAAGTCCGGTCTGGTGGCGGCGCAGGTCGAGCAGCAGAACGTCGATCTGCTGTGGAAGATCATGGACGAGCGTCCGGGCCTCGAGTTGACCGTCGACCTGGGGACGCGGACCGTGACCGCGGGTGACGTGACGGTCCCGTTCGAGATCGACGACTACACCCGCTGGCGCCTCATGGAGGGTCTCGACGACATCGGGCTCACCCTCCGGCAGGCCGATGCGATCGCGGAGTTCGAGGAGCGCCGGCCGACGTTCAAGCCGGTCACCACCCTGCCTGATCACGGCTGACCCGCCGGTCGCGGAGTCACGTCCGGAACCCTCCCCGTGACGGCAACGTGTGAGTATGCTTATATTCGTATGGCGCGGTTTTCTGCCGCGCCGGCGTACTCACCCTAAGGGGGACCCCTCGTGAACAAGGCCGACCTGATCGCCGAGCTGGCGGAACGGATGGACGGAGACCACCAGCTCGCCACCGAGGCGCTGGAGAACACTCTCGACATCATCGTGCGGGCGGTGGCCGCGGGAGAGTCCATCACCATCATGGGATTCGGCATCTTCGAGAAGCGTGCACGCGCGGCAAGGGTCGCGCGCAACCCGCACACCGGTGAGTCCATCCCGGTGCCACCCACGTACTCGCCGGCCTTCCGGCCCGGGCAGTACTTCAAGTCCGTCGTCCAGGGCACCGAGACACTCCCGGAGGGGCGCCTCGCCGCCAAGCGGTCCAGCTCACACCAGTCCTTCGGCGGTGTCGGGAAGAACGGCGTGAACCACCGCGACAAGGTCAGCTGAGCATCTGTCTCACCGCACGGGGAGGGGGCTCGGGTAATAGTCGGCGAACACCAGGGTCCCGCCGTCGAACCCCAGCCCCCAGGTTCCGGACTTCTTGGTCGAGGTGTCTCCCACTTCGATCCCGGCCAGCTCGGCGAGGTCACCCACGAGGCCGGGAATAGCGGTGCCCTGCGAACTCACCGCCGCCACCCCGTCGCCGCCGGCGATCTCGAGCACGCGGGCCCGGGCGGCGACGGGATCGTCCAGGTACGCTTCGTCGCTCAGAACCGGCTCGAGGGCGACCCCGACCCCGAGTTCGTCGGCGAGTGGGCCCAGGGTCTGCTCGCAACGCACCCGTGGGGCGCTGTGCAGCTTCCGGACGCCGAACGCCCTGAGCATCGGGACCAGGAGTTCGGCCTGGGCGCGTCCGGCCTTGTCGAGAGGGCGCGACGAGTCGTCTCCGCTCCACTCCGAGCGGCTCCCCGCCTTGGCGTGCCGGACCAACAGGAGGACCGACTCCACCGGTCGCGCCGCGGCGAAGCGCGTCATGATCTTGCGGTCCAGCGCGTACGAGACCAGTTCCTTGGCCTCGTCCACCGGGAGCCACCGGATCTCGTCGACCTCGGAGTTCGGTTCGAAGCCGCCGCCGGAGGCGAGAGCGGACCAGTAGGTGACCTCCTTCCGGGTGTTCTCCTTGAGCGGGTACGCGGTGGTCCCGATCCTCGACTCGAGCGCCGCGGTGAACCCTGTCTCCTCCGCGATCTCGCGCACCGCGGTGACGGGGAGTGACTCGCCGGGATCGACCTTGCCCTTGGGCAGTGACCAGTCGTCGTACCGGGGGCGGTGGACCACGGCGCAGCGGGCTGAATCCCCGTCCATGCGGTACAGGACGGCCCCGGCTGCGGGGACCACCCGGACGCGGGTCGTGCCGCCGTTCGACTTCCTGCTCATCGGTCCCGGAACCCCGCGTGGACGGAGGCCATGCGCTCTTGGTGATCGACAGAGTCGGACCGGTCCCCTGGGGCGGGCATCCGCGTCCACGAGGCATCGGGGCGCAGATGGAAGCTGCGGGTGGCCGGGTCGAGGGCGGAATCGAAGATGCGGTGGATCTGTCCCTTGAGCCGGGGGTCGGTCACCGTGGTCATCACCTCGACACGGCGATCAAGGTTCCGGTGCATCATGTCGGCGCTGCCGATGAGCACCTCGTCCGCACCGCGGAAGTTCAGGATCCGAGAGTGCTCGAGGAAGCGGCCGAGGATCGAGCGGACGTGGATGTTCTCGCTGAGCCCCGGGACCCCGGCACGCAGGGCGCAGATCCCGCGGACCACGATGTCCACCTGCACGCCCGCCTGTGAGGCCCGGTAGAGGGCGTCGATGATCTGCTCGTCGACCAGCGCGTTGGCCTTGAGACGGATCCCCGCCTCACGACCCTCGGCCGCGAAGCCGATCTCGCGGTCGATCCTCTCGATGATCCCCGATCGGATGCCCTCGGGCGCCACGAGCAGTCGCCGGTACTTGGAGACGTTGGAGAACCCGGTGAGGTGGTTGAACAGGTCCGTCAGATCCGACACGACGTCCTCGTCCGCGGTGAACAGCCCCACGTCCTCGTACAGGCGGGCCGTCTTGGGGTTGTAGTTTCCGGTGCCGATGTGGGCGTATCGCTGGAGGCGGTCGCCCTCCTTCCGCACCACCAGGCAGGTCTTGCAGTGTGTCTTGAGTCCCAGCAGGCCGTACACCACGTGGACGCCGGCCTGTTCGAGTTCGCGCGCCCAGCGGATGTTGTTCTGCTCGTCGAAGCGGGCCTTGATCTCCACCAGCGCGACCACCTGCTTACCGGCCGCCGCGGCGTCCACGAGCGCGTTGACGATGGGGGAGTCGCCGGAGGTCCGGTACAGGGTCTGCTTGATCGCCAGCACGTTCTCGTCCGCCGCGGCCTGCTCGATGAAGCGCTGGACCGTGGTGGCGAACGAGTCGTAGGGGTGCTCGACCAGGACGTCGCCCTCCTGGAGGGAGGCGAAGATGTTCCGGGCGGTCTCACGCTCCCCGAATGCCGGGGGTGTGGCGGGGACCATCGCCGGGTCCTTGAGGTCGGGCATGTCCAGGCCGTGGATCTGCCACAGCCCCGTCAGATCGAGCAGTCCCGAGAAGCGGATCACGTCCTCTGCGTCCACGTCGAGCTCGTGCTGCAGGATCCGGAGCATCCGCGGCGTCATGTCCTCGGCGATCTCCAGACGCACGGCGGAACCGAAGCGGCGGCGGGCGAGTTCGCGCTCGAGCGCCTGCAGCAGGTCCTCGTCACGGTCCTCCTCGACCTCCATGTCCGCGTTACGGGTCACACGGAAGACGTGGTGCTCGACCACCTCCATGCCCTGGAACAGATCGCCGAGGTGGGCCGCGATGATCTCCTCGGCGGGCACGAACGAGTACTCGTCCTCCGCCTCCCGGGCGACCCTGACGAACCGGGGCACGTTGTGGGGGATCTTGACCCGGGCGAAGTGCTCCTGTCCCGACCCGATGTCGCGGATGATCACCGCCAGGTTGAGGCTGAGTCCGGAGATGTAGGGGAAGGGGTGCGCCGGGTCGACGGCGAGCGGCGTGAGGACGGGGAAGATCGAGTTCCTGAACAGCTCCGCCAGGGAGAACCGCTCGTCGGCGGTGAGCTCGCCCCAGGGCAGGATCCGGATCCCGTGCGCCTCGAGTGCGGGTCTGATCTCATCGTGGAACAGCCGGGTCTGTTCGTCGCAGAGCTCACGGGTCCGGACGCTGATCCGGCCGAGCTGCTCGGCGGGCGTCTGGCCGTCCGCGGATCTGACCGACAGCCCCGTCTTGTCGCGGCGCTTGAGGCCGGCCACCCGCACCATGTAGAACTCGTCCAGATTCGACGCGAAGATCGCGAGGAACTTGGCCCTCTCGAGCAACGGCAGGTCCTTCTCGCCCGCCAGGGCCAACACTCGTGCGTTGAAGTCGAGCCAGCTGAGTTCTCGGTTGAGGTAGCGGTCACGGGGTCGGGGGAGTTGCTCGAGGACGGGATCGTCTGCGGTCACCGGACCATTGTGGCCGATACCCCGGCGGAGTGAGCACGTTGACTCACAGAGGGGGTCCTCAGAACGGCCGCGGTGGCCTCACCCACAGCGCGTCCGGTCAGCGCCAGGACGTCCTCGGGGGTGTCGACATCGCGACCGGCCGCGCCCGAGGGGTCGACCCCGTCGAGCGGGACGGCACCCCCCTCGGACAGGTGTCGGGCCGCGGAGTCGGGTCCGAACCGGGGCACGCGTGCACCCGCGGGGCCGGTCCAGAACGCCATGGTCGTCCCGGCGCCG
>NZ_JAALDX010000005.1 GCF_014145095.1 Dietzia sp. SLG310A2-38A2
TCGGTCGGCCGCGGGGGGGACGGCCGGGTCGTCACCCGCACCGACGGACCGGGCTCCCGGGAACCCGGGGCCGGACGCGGGCTCTCGACTCGACGCCCAGGCCTTGGCGGCCCCGTTGGCCAGGACGTCCGCCTTCTCGTTGAGCTCGTGTCCCGCGTGACCCTTGACCCACTCGAAGGTGACCTCGCGGCCCTTCATCGCCTCGTCGAGCGCCTTCATGACCTCGACGTTGAGTACGGGCTTCCCGTCGGCCTTCTTCCAGCCTTTGCGCTTCCACCCGGCCATCCACTTGGTCACCGAGTTGATGACGTACTGCGAGTCACACAGGATGTGGAGTGGCTCGCGGGAGTGCGCGGTCTGACGAAGGAGGTCCAGGACCGCGGTGAGCTCGCCCTGGTTGTTGGTGCCCCGTTTCCAGCCGCCGCAGCGCCACCGCGACTCGTCGATGTACCAGGCCCATCCGGCCGGGCCGGGGTTACCGAGAGCGGAGCCGTCCGCGGCGGCGATGATCGTCACGTCGAGCGATCCTGCCACCGTGGCCGGGGGGAGGTCCCACCGGCCACGGTCATCGGGTCACCGGCGGCCTCATCCGTTCAGTTCGCCGTCCTCGATACCGTCCAGGTCGATCGCGGGAGAGCGCTTGCGCTCGTCGAGGCGGGCGGCCCGGGCCGCCTCCCTCATCTCGATCCCGTCGGTGACGAAGTCACCGACCTCCTTGGCGATGGAACCGACCGCGTCGGTGATGATGACGGTGATCCGGCCGACGAGGGACGCCCCCGCCTGGACACCCGCCTGGACCTGGTCCTTGTTGCGCTCGAAGTCGCTCATCGGATCCGCTCCCTTCGTCAGTGGTGTCCACGAAGGTACCCCGGCTCAGGCCGCGGGTGTCACCTTCCTGCGCTCGATGAGCACGGCCGGCGTGTCCGCCGGGGTGGGCGGCAGTGGCAGGGCCAACCGGAACATCTTGGACCACACGTTGGCCACCTGCTTCCACAGCGGTCCGGTCGTGTACGGAAGGCCGTGCTCCTCGCAGATCGCCCGGACCTCCTCGGCGATCTCCGGGTAGCGGTGAGCGGGCAGATCCGGGAAGAGGTGGTGCTCGATCTGGTGCGAGAGGTTGCCGGTGGCCAGGTGCATGAACGGGCTGCCCGAGATGTTGGCCGAGCCGAGCATCTGGCGCACGTACCACTCGCCGCGGGTCTCCTCGGCCGTCTCCTCCTGGGTGAAGACCTGGGCGCCGGAGGGGAAGTGCCCGCAGAAGATCACCGAGAACGCCCAGACGTTGCGGACGAGGTTGGCGGTGAGGTTCCCGGCGAAGGTGAGTGGGAACAGCGGCCCGGTGAGCGCCGGGTGGACGATGTAGTCCTTGGCGACCTGTCCTCGCATCTTGCCCCACCACCCGGCGAGCAGGCCCTTGACGTCCGACCACTTGCGCTTGCCCTTGAGCACGTTGTCGTACTCGAGGTCGTGGAGCATGACGCCCCACTCGAACGCCATCATGAGCCCGAACGCGTACAGCGGGTTGCCCAGCCGCAGCGGGGTCCACTTCTGCTCGTACTCCATGCGCAGGATGCCGTATCCGATGTCGCGGTCGAGATCGAGGATGTTGGTGTGCGTGTGGTGCATGTAGTTGTGCGAGTGCCGCCACTGGTCGGACGGGCACACGTTGTCCCACTCGAAGGAGGACGAGTGGAGCATGTCATCGCGCATCCAGTCGTACTGGCCGTGCATGACGTTGTGGCCGATCTCCATGTTGTCGAGGATCTTGGAGGCGCTCAGTGCGGCCACCCCTGCGAGCCATGCGGGCGGCAGGAAGCCGAGGAACATCAGGGCGCGCCCGGTCAGTTCGAGTCGACGCTGCATGCGGACCACCCGGAGGATGTAGTCGCGGTCGGCGGTGCCCAGGTCGGCCACGACGCGGTCGCGAATGGCGTCGAGCTCACGGCCGATGATCTCCACCGATTCGGCGGACAGGACCACGGGCTCGGGGCCGGTGGTGTCCGGCTTCTCGGCCTTGGGCTTCTTGGAGCGGATGGTGGGGAGCTGCAGGAGGGTCATGACGGGAGTCCTTCCGGTCGTTTCCGGTGGTGGTACGGGTTGGTATGTGACTGGTGTCCGGGAGGTCTAGAGCTCGATCTCGACGTCGCCCACGGGCGCGGAGACACAGATCTGGACCAGGCAACCGGGCTCGGTGTCGACCTCGCCCGACCTGAGGTCGCGGGTGGCGCCGGAGACTCGGACGGCGGTGCAGGTGTGGCAGATGCCCATCCGGCAGCCGTGCTTCGGGGACAGCCCCGCGGCCTCCGCGCCCTCCAGCAGGGTGGTGCCGGAGTTGTGGGCGGACACACCGCTCCTGACGTGGGTGACGGTGCCGCCGTCGCCCTCGGGCACGGGTCCGTTGGAGGCGGTGAACCGCTCGCGGAGGACGTCCGCGTAGCGATCTGCTCCGAGGGCGTCCGACAGGCCGTCAGCCAGGCCGTCGGGTCCACAGAGGAAGACGGTGGCGTCGGCGTGCCACGGCGCCACCTCGTCGAGGTGGCCCCCCGTGAGGTGGCCGCCCAGGTCCCGCGACGACGGGTCCGGGTGGCCCGAGGGGTCTGACGGGTCCGGGGCCACGGTGGGGACCACCCTGACCTCGACTCCGGCACGCGAGAGTTCGCGGATCCGATCACGGAACGGCACGTCCTCGACCCGGCGGGCGTAGTGGAGCCAGGCGACGCGGCCAGTGGCCCCCTCTCCGCAGTGGCCCTCCCCGGCGAGGGTGGAGGCGATGGAGAGCATCGGGGTGATGCCACTTCCGCCGCTGACCAGCAGCACGTCGGTCGGTCGCGTGTCCGGCAGGGTGACCTCCCCGACGGGATTGCCGAGGAGCAGGCGCATCCCGGGAGCGGCCTCGGACCACAGGTGTTCGGAGACCACGCCCCCCGGATGCCGGCGGACGGCGATCGTCGCCAGGCCGTCGGACCGCGCGGCGGAGTCCACCGGGGAGTAGTGACGGCGGTGGACGACGCCGTCGACCACCACGCCGATCTCGAGAGCGGCTCCGGGGGCGGGCCGGTCGACCCCGGCCGGGAGTCGGAGCGTGATGACGGTCACGTCGGAGACGGGCCGGTCGACGGCGACGACCGTCGCGCCGGTCGGGTCGTCGGACCAGCTCACTCCGAGTGAGCGGACGTAGTGCTCCACCGGGTGCGGCGTGAGCAGGGTGCGGGTGATCCCGCGGGAGAAGAGTCGGCTGATGGTCGGGGCGGTCATGAGGACCTCCGGAAGGTAGTGGTCGGTGTGGTCGTGCGCCGTCGGACGCGGCCTACTGCCTTGATATGCGGCCCCGACCTCACGGTCGCGGTCGCACTACGGGGGCGTATCCGTCCGGTTCGACCACCGGACGAGTTTGAGTGTACATACGTTCTCTCAAATGAAAAGGGCCTCGGCGCTGTCGCGTGGGTCACACTCCGGCGGGGGGTTGCCCACGTGCGGATATAGCCCTCAGGCGATAGCATCACGAGCGTGGCGACACCAGGGACCCGGGCGGAGCAGAAGCGGCACACACGTGCACTCATTGTTGCCGCGGGCCGCAACGCGGTGGCCACGCGGGGGTTCACCGGCCTGGTCGTCCGCGAGCTGGCACGCGAGGCGGGCATCGTCCCCACCGCGTTCTACCGGCACTTCGAGTCGGTGGACGCCCTGGCCACCGAAATCGCGGCGGAGGCTTCCGAGGCGCTGGGCGCCCTCGTCGACGACCTGGTCGCAGGGCCGGCGTCGGACCCCGTCGTGGACTGGCCCGGGCGGGCCTCGACCGCCGCCGTCC
>NZ_JAALDX010000535.1 GCF_014145095.1 Dietzia sp. SLG310A2-38A2
CACACTCAGATGCGAAGAGCCCCTTATCCGGCCCTTCCGGAATCAGAGTGCATTGATCCGGTCGTGAAGCTGACCGGAGTGGATCAGTGACCGCAAGATGTAGTGGTTGAGGTTCCGGAAGCCCAGGGCGATTCCGCGGAGGTGTTCGAGGCGCCCGTTGATGGCCTCGACGGGACCGTTGGAGGCACCCACGTCGAAGTACGCGAGGATCTCGCGGTGCCGCTTCCACAGCGACCGGCCGAGCTGGGCGAGCTCGGGTAGTTCCTTCGGAACGCCGGCCCGGATCGATTTGAGGAGCTTGTACATCGCGATCTTGCCCTCCCGCTTGCCCGAGGCCTCGTAGGCGGCGATGAGCCGCTGGTAGACGCCGTAGGTGACCTCCACCGCCGCGTGCGCATCGTTGGCCGTGAACGCTTTGAACAGGCGGGCCTTCTGCTTGTCGGTGAGCAGCTCGGCCCGGGTGTTCAACGTCCGGCGGATGCCGTACAGCGGATCGCCCGTGCGGCCCCGGTGCCCGGTGGTGGCCTGCTGGATGCGCTGGCGGCACACGGTGAGCTTGTCCGCGGCCAGGTGCACGACGTGGAAAGGATCCATCACCGTCCGCGCTTCGGGGACGGCTTTGGCTGCGGCGGTGTGATAGCCGGCGAACCCGTCCATTGTCACCACCTTGACCCGGTCACGGAACGCCTGGTCGCGCGCGTCGAGCCACTCGGTCAGGACCCTCGCCGAACGCCCCGGGACCATGTCCAGCAGGCGAGACGGGTCGGTGCCGTCCACCACCGGGGTCAGGTCGACCAGCACCGTCACAAACGAGCTGCTGCCGTCACCGCGCACGTGCTTCCACTTGTGCTCATCGACCCCTAGAACGCGCACCCCGTCGAAGTGTCCGGGCTGGTCGTAGACCATCGTGCGGATCTCGGAGACCGCCAGGTCGTTGACCAAATCCCAGCCAAGCCCGAGGGCCTTGGCCACCGCGGACACGCTGGTGCGGTCGACCGCCAGGCGCTGCAGAATCCAGCGGGTGCAACGGCGGGTGGTCTTGGCCCGCGGCTCGGCCAACGCCGGCATGCGTTGCTGGAAGATCCGCGTGACGCACTCGGTGTTGCCGCAGGTGAAGCGCGGTACCCGCACGTGCAGTCTGGTGGGATGGCCGACGATCGGCAGATCGGTCACCCGCCGCTCGATGTGGTCTCGTAGCCGGCCCACCACCCCGCACTCGGCGCAGATCGGATCCAGTGTGACCGGGGAGCAGAACAGGTGCGTGAGCTCGTCGGCCACGGCGGCGTCGGTGATGGTCACCCCCAACTCGACGGTGCGGCAGATGGTGTCGGCAAGCAGGCTGGCGGTAGCGTTCAAAGCGGGTCCTGGGGATGCGAAGTGCTGGTGTAGGAACTTGCATCTTCACACGCCCCAGGACCCCTACATCTTGTGCCTCACCGCATCACCGGCGAACCCCAGTTACGCACTCCGGATCCAGAAGGGCCCCTTATCCATGGGTGTGGGCTCGCGTGCACACCACGCGCGAGACCGCCGTTGGGGTGCTGCAGCAGGTACAGATCGCTGTGGTGGAAGTCCGAACGGATCGCGCCGGCCGATCGCGCCGACTCCACGAGTCTTTCAGCCGCGTGGAACGCCCGCCCGATCTCCGCCCGGAACAGCTCGGTTCCAGCATCCGGCGAGAGGATGACGTCGCTGAACCCGAGATTGAACCGCTGTGAGTGCGCCAATTGTGGCTGGTTGATCGACTACGAGGAGTCTGGGTCGGTGTCGAGTGAGTGTGCCGGTCGAGTGTGGTGTGCAATGGTATTCACCCCCTGCGGCAACATGACTGAGAATGCTCCACTCGATAATCATGGCGAGGAACTTCTATGGATCCTGTAGTCACAACCCTTGAGCTCCGCGGTGACGGTGTCACACTTGCCGCCGACCGGTGGGATCCACCGTCAACTGCGGGCGATTCAGACGTCAGCAGTAAAGGTGTGGTGCTGTTGCTGCACGGCGGCGGGCAGACCCGGCATTCCTGGCGAAACACCGGACGCAGGCTCGCGGCGGACGGCTGGTCCGCCCTCGCCCTGGATGCACGGGGGCATGGGCAGAGCCAATGGGCACCGGACGGGGACTATGGCATCGACGCTCTGGTCGCCGACCTGACCTCGGTCATCGGCGAGTTGGGGCAGACGCCGGTACTGGTCGGGGCCTCGATGGGCGGTATGACGTCGTTGATCGGACAAGGAGAGAATCCCGAGCTCGCTCGTGGTCTGGTGTTGGTCGATATCGCCCCGAAGGTCGAACCGGGCGGCACCGCGGAGATTATGGCGTTCATGCAAAGTGGCCTGGATGGTTTTGACAGCCTCGACGACGCTGCCGCAGCGATCGCAGCGTATACCCCGAACCGGGTCCGCACCCCCAACCCGCAGGGGCTGCGCAAGAACCTCCGTCTGCGCGATGGCCGCTGGTATTGGCATTGGGATCCGGCGTTTCTGCGCCAGGGCGACGAACCCACCCGCCAGACCGACTCGATCGTGCGATACGAACGCGCCCGGGACGCCGCAGCCGCGATTACCGTTCCCACGATGCTCGTTCGTGGAACACAATCAAACGTGGTCAGCGAAGAGGGCGCCAAAGAGTTGCTTGAGCTCATACCGACCGCCAGATTGATCGACGTCACCGGGTCCGGTCATATGGTCGCCGGCGACGACAACGATGTGTTCAGCGGCGGATTGAAGGGTTTTCTCGACAACGACGTTCTCGCATCGCGCCACTGACGCCGTCGAGGACTCGAACGTCACCGGCGGCGGGAGCTCACCTGGGTTGCGTATCGGTGCCGGTTGCATTGATGGCCGGATTCGCCCGCCCCCGCGGGCCGCTTCGCTGACAGCGGAGCTCGAGGACCGCTTCCCCGGATGTGGCCGCCCTGCGATCCCGGCTTCGATGTTGGCCACGAGCATGGACCGATAACCAAACTTTATGTAAATCTGAGGCCGAAGCGCCAGCGAAGGATCAAGACCCAGTTACACCACTTCCAGGGGCTTGACCTGGCGCCCGCCCTCGGGTGCTGTCCTGCCGCCAAATACGCGTCGATCAGCTAACAAGGCCAGACGGAAGGAAAAGTAGTGCCAACTGGAGAGAAGGACCTGAGGCTCGTCGTTGACTTCCAGCGGGAGCGCATCGAGGTGCTCTCGGACGGTTCGAGGCGCATCGCCCGGACTCCCAGCAGCCCTGACCGGGGTTTGGTGACTACATGGCCAGTGTTCCTGTCGATTGTCGTCGCTGCGACCGGGCGGCCAAGCAACAGACAATCCGGCGCTGATGAGTGGTGGGAACTCGAGCTCGACCCGGCAACGATGACGGACAGCATTGGCGACGACATTCCCCCGTTTTCGCTGGCACGTCTAACAGTCGAGCCATTTCTAGCCAACAACTCCGGGGAGTTTCTCTTCTGGTACGTCGACCATCACGGCAATAGGGACTCGGAAGGGCATTCGCGGCTCTTCGCATCTGAGTGTGGGTGAG
>NZ_JAALDX010000536.1:0-1687 GCF_014145095.1 Dietzia sp. SLG310A2-38A2
GGGGTAGGTGGAACTCAGAAATGAAAGTTCGACCACGGTCACGGAGGCCGAGGTGCCAGGCTGTGCTCGTGGTTTCCGAGGGCGGCTTCTGCACTCGAGTCTCCCTGCGGGACGCTCATCCGGTCGATTACTGGGCGGGTAGACCCGGACTCACCACACGGGCTGTCCACTTCAGATCAGGGTGTGGTCGGTCCGTGAGGTAGCGGAAAACGTCTCTCCGAACTCGGCCGGCGGGCTGTTGTCGAAATAGCCGTTCCCGCGCACTGCGCTTGCGGCTTCTGCCCAGTCGCAAGAGAGTTATCCCTGGCGAAGTCCACCCGTGGGGACGAGTCGGGTGGTCAGGCCTCGGCGATAGCTTTGATGCTCTCCAGCGTGGTGCCAAGGGCAGTCTCGAGCTCGTCAGCGTGGTTCGGGCCCCCGCCGAGGAGCATCGCGGCGAAGATCTGGCCGATCGGGTTGAGCTTGCCCGGCACGGACCGACGCTGGACAAGTCTGGTACCGGTCTGCGTCGGCTGGAGCTCGAAGGCCCAGCGGGCGCCGCTGGTCTTCGTGTCCCAGGCGACACGCTTGTTGGGCTCGAACTCGATCACAACGTTTCGGGTTGGCCAGGCGACCAGTTTACGGCGGTTCCAGCCGATGTACTGCTGGCCCTTCCGGAAGCCTCCCGGCAGCAGCGGTGTCATCGCGACGAGTTCGGGCGACGACCGGACGAGCACGTAGGTATCCGTGACGACCTCCCACACGCGCTCGACGGGGGCGTCGACCTCGACCTCGGCGCGAAGCTCGCGGGTAGTGCTCATGCCATGCCTCCTTGGCGGGTTGAGCCGCGCTGGGTGTGGTGAACACGCTGGCGTGACCGGAATTGTGACCAGCGCAAGGTCGGACCGCTTCGCAACACAGTACGTCGCGTAGGGCGTACCCCGTAGTGACGTTGCTCTTCGTCGTGGTGGTCCCCATGTCGACGAGCTCGCTTTCGAGGGTGTGGGCCGCGCAGGTCCGGGACGCTGGCTGAGCAACACCGAATCCGCGGTGGTGCAGAAAGCGACCGTTCGCCCGGACGTGGTGACGGTGGATGTGCTCGGCCCCGGTGGCATCTCCGAACTCGATCAACTGCAGAGAGAAGCCGACCAGATCGTCCCCTGGGGGCCTTTGGTGGTGGTCGACCACGCTGTCGGGGCGCCACGATCAGTGCCGACGGGTCACTGGTTCCGGTCGCCAGCACCCTTCCGCGGGGCCCCCAGCACGCTGAGGATCTCCCCGACCATGTGGTCCCGTTCGAGTGGATGGCGCAGCGGCAGGTCCCGGTTCAGGCTGTAGCGGTTACGGCGCCCGTCGCGGATGCGCTGCAGGTACCCGGCTTCTTCCAGTTCGGCCACGATCCGCTGGGTGGCGCGCTCGGTGATCCCGACCGCCTCGGCGATGTCGCGTAGTCGCGTCTCGGAGTCCTGCGCGATGCACAACAGGACGTGCGCGTGATTGGTGAGAAACGTCCACTCCGCCACTACGCCACCCCATCACCGACGACTTCCGAGTGTCATTTTGCCTTACGTGAATCACGGTACGCATGTGGGCGCTCACGGTGTCTGGCCTGCCGCGCGCGGGGCAGGCCGCGCGTCAGGGCGACATGGGACACGAATGCAGGCAGTCTGGCCGGGTTGTCGGTCGGTGACCTGACCATGCTCGCCGT
>NZ_JAALDX010000536.1:1989-16473 GCF_014145095.1 Dietzia sp. SLG310A2-38A2
CCTGACCCATCGCACCGTGATCCCGGGGATCTACGGGCGGGGCCAGCACGGTGAGCGCGGTGGGGACCCTTTCTCCACCTTCGACAACACCTTCGTGCTCGTGGCGGTCGACCCCGACCGGATCGACGAGGTCCTCCAGTCGCTGCGGCCCCTTCTGAAGTCGGTCGGTGGTATGTGCCTGGTCTCGGACGCCCACTCGGTGCGGTACTGAGGGGCGTCCCGGAGCGGGGGCGGAACGCGACCCCGTAGGTCTCTCCCCGGTCGCCGTTACGGTCGTCGTGTCAGACCCTGCCTCATAGAGTGGCGCCATGAACCTGCTCCTGCTGTCCCTCGGCGTCGGCGCCGTGCCCGACTTCATCGCCGAGCACGTCGCCCGTCCCGCACCCGCGGTGCGCATCGGGTACCTGAACGACGCCGCGAGTCCCTACGCGGGTGCGGAGTTCGTTGCCGCGGAGCGCGCGCAGCTCTCGGACCTGGGCTACGTGCTGACCGACATCACCGCCGCCGACTTCGACGACACGGGTGCTTTCGCTGACGTGCTCGACCGGGTCGACGTCCTCTATGTCGCAGGCGGCAACACCTTCGTGCTCCTGGCGGCGCTACGCCGTCATGGTGCGGATGCGATCCTCGTCGAGCGGGTGCGAGCGGGACTGCCCTACATCGGCTCGAGCGCCGGATCGGTCATCACCGGACCCAGCATCGAACCGGTCAGCCTGATGGACGACCCCTCGGCCGCGCCCGAACTCTCCGACCACGGCGGCCTCAGACTGGTCGAGACCGTCGTGATCC
Organism: Dietzia sp. SLG310A2-38A2; assembly: GCF_014145095.1. GTDB lineage: Bacteria > Actinomycetota > Actinomycetes > Mycobacteriales > Mycobacteriaceae > Dietzia. The sequence goes on from NZ_JAALDX010000536.1 coordinate 2,779, forward strand.
CCCACGCGGACGGCGCACTCCCGCCCTACCCGCCGGAGCTCATCGCACGGCTCGTGGAGATCTACGGGAGCACCTATCCGCTGACCCTGGTGAACGACGATCAGGCGCTGCTCGTCGAGAACGGGACGGCACGGCTCGTCAGTTCGCCCTGAACGGCCGACGGCACATACTGCCAGCGACGCAACGCGCCGGATCCTGACCACCGGAGGCCTCGCCAGGACAGATGTACTGAGCCGGCTACCGACACGACGCGCGCCGCCACCATGAATCGATGTGTCGGTAGCACCCTTGAGAAATGACGGTGTTCACAGTTCTCCCTCTCGTGCGGACGGCTCACCCCGTCCCGGCTCTTGCGGTCACTGTGCTCACCCTGTTGCTCGCGGCGAGTATGGGCGTGAGCACGTACACGGCGGTCGTGCTGTTCGTGGCTGTGCTGAGTGGTCAACTCGTCGTGGGATGGACCAATGATCTCTGCGATCGGGAGCGCGATCGTCGGGTCGGTCGCTGCGACAAACCGCTCGCGACCGGGCAGGTCTCGGTCGGGGTGGTGCGCTCGGCAATCCTTGCGGCAGGTGTGGTGTGTGTTGTCGCGTCGCTGATGTGCGGACTCGGTGCCGGTCTTGTCCATCTCACGTTGGGGGTCGGTGCCGCTCTGGCGTATAACGTCACGCTCAAGTCCACCGCGCTGTCATGGCTTCCGTACTCGCTCGCCTTCGGCTGCCTGCCCGCCGTGGTGTCACTGGCGCGGGACCCGGCCGCATTGCCGCCCCTGTGGATGGTCGTCGTCGGCGCTCTTCTCGGCTTTGCCGCGCACCTGCTGAACGCCATGCCTGACCTCGCCGACGACGCCGCGACCGGTGTCAGAGGATTCCCTCATCGACTGCCGCCTTCGCTGGTGCCGTCTGTAGCCGCGCTGGCACTCGTCCTCGCGTCGGTTGTCTCCGTCTTCGGCCGGGGCACTCCACCGACGGCCGGCCGGTGGATCTTGTTGGCCGCGGTGCTCGTGCTGGCGGTGGCGGCGACCCGCACCACGGGAAAGGGACCGTTCTACGCGGCGATCGCCATCGCGGGAGTCAACGTCGCCATGCTGCTGATCGGGTAATGAATGCGGAACTGATCTCGTCCGGGGCCGTGAATCGGTGGGGCGCGGTCGCGACGATGCGCCAGCTACCGCGCCCCGGTGTCACCCCCTCGCCGTGAGGACCCGGAGTGACTCGTCGAGGGCGTCCGCGGCCCACGGGATGTCCGAGCGGGTGAAGGGCAACGGTGGACGCAGCTTGAGTACGTTGCCGAACGGACCCGCGACCGAGGTGAGCACCCCGCGGGCCTTCAGCTCCTCGAGCATGTCGAGTGCCAGGGCGTGGTCCGGCTCGCGCGTGGCGGGATCGGTGACCAGTTCGAAACCGATGAACAGGCCTGCACCCCGGACGTCGCCGACCTGGTGGTGGCGCCCGCCGACCTGCCGGAACGCGTCGAGCGCCTCGGCACCGATGATCCTCGCGTGCTCCTGTAGACCCTCACGCTCGATGACGTCGAGGACGGCCTGCGCTGCGGCCATGGAGACCGGATTTCCCCCGAACGTGTTGAAGTACGGCAGCGACCCGCTGAACGCCTCGAGTACGTCGGACCTCGCGAGAACCCCGGCGACCGGGATCCCGTTGCCCATCGGCTTGCCCGTGGTGATGATGTCCGGGGTGACCCCGTGGTTGGCGAATCCCCAGAAGTGATCCCCGGTCCGCGCGAACCCCGGCTGGACCTCGTCGGCGATGAAGATCCCGCCGGCACCGTGGACCACGTCGATCGCCTCGGCCAGGTAATCGCCGGGCAGCACCCCGTCGGACGAGAAGATCGAGTCCGCGATGAACCCGGCGAATGTCACCCCGGACTCGGCCATGTCGGCGATGGTGTCGCGGATGCGACGCGCGAACCACGCCCCGATGTCGGCCTCCCCCGTGCGGTACGCGTCCGGGGCCTCGATCAGCCAGACGTCACTGCCCACCGGCTGGCCCGCACCGAGGGCGGGGGAGACGCCGGAGGAGAGCTCGGAATTGCCGTGGTAGGCCTCGGTGGTGGCGATCAACCCGGTTCCACCGGAGAACGACTTGGCGACCCTCAGGGCGAGGTCGTTGGCCTCCGACCCCGTGCACACGTACATCGCCTTGAAATCCATCGGATCCATGTAGTCCGGAAGCGTGTTCCGGAAGCTGTCGGTGTAGTCGAGGATCCGCTCGTGGATGTACCGAGTGTGTGTGTTGAGCTGCTTCATCTGGGTGTGGACGGCCTCCACCACCGCGGGGTGTGCGTGTCCGATACTGGCCACGTTGTTGTACATGTCCAGGTACTTCGTGCCGTTCGCGTCCCAGAGGTACTGGCCCTCGCCCCGGACCAGGTGGACGGGGTTGCGGTAGAAGAGCCGATAGGATCCCCCCAGCAACTCATCGCGTCGATCGGTCAGCTTGCGCGTGTCCAAATCGAGCCGATCGGCGTGTTCCGAGCGGAACGAGTTGGCGTCCATGATCGTCGACCGTGCTGCCATTGCGGGTGCCTCATCTCGAGTGGGGATGTCGTGTGTGATGGTTTCAGGACCACTCAGCGTTCTCTATCCGCCAACTGACGGATTCTCGCTGGTGACGGGTCTGAGATCCCCGATGGTGCGACGTCGTGGGCCGTCTTGCCGTCGAGTGAACTCCACCTCTCGTCGGTCAGCTCCGGAGCGATCTCCTCGTGGCACCGGACCCCGATGGTCCGGAGTCCCGCGGACCGGGCGGCTGTCAGACCCCGCCGTGAGTCCTCGACGCCCACCGCGTCGGAGGGGTCGACCCCCAGCAGACGGCAGGCCTCCAGATAGACGTCGGGCGCCGGCTTGCCGTTGTCCACCTCGTCGCCGCACACGGTGGCGTCGAAGACCGGCGCCCCGGGCGCCGCGCGGAGCTGCTCCACGGATTCGCGGAAGGCCATCGTGGCGAGTCCGACACGGTAGTCCGCAGCCCGCAACGACGAGATGAACTCCAGCGCCCCCGGGAGCCACGGCACGTCGGATCCGAGCCGCGCGGTCACCTCTGCTGCGATCCGGGCGGTGAGCGTGTGCGCCGGTGCCTCGACACCGAGCCGTTGCAGCAGTGCCGCCTGATCGGTGAGGGACATCCCCACCGATGCGGTGTCCTCGGCCTCGGTCCAGTGTCGACCGGCCTCCCGGGCGATGGTCCGACATGCCTCGTGGTAGTACGGCTCGGAGTCGATCAACGTCCCGTCGAGGTCAAAGACGACGGCGCGGACTGCGCGACTCGTGCTCATGAGGCGATCCCGCCGGTACGGGAGGTGGCTGCTCCGGAGACCCCGGGCGATCGAATTCCCCGGTAGAAGCCGGTGTCGAGTGGTCTGTCGGGGAACGGGAAGGTCGGCCAGGGCATCTCCACCGGCCGGCGGAGCTCGAGCCACTGCGCCAGGGCGAGCACCCGCTCGTCGTCGAACCGGCGGCCCCAGATCTGTACGCCGATCGGATGGCCGTCGGCGGCCCCGAACGCCACGGTGGCACAGGGTTGTCCGGTCTGGTTGCCCCAACAGGTCCACGAGCAGTGGGCGAGCGGACGGTCCTCGTCGAGACCGACCATCTCCGCGCTGTAGCCCACACCGGGAAGGGTGGGCGAGACGACGATGTCGAAACCGGAGAGACGGTCGTACACCCGGGTCGCGCTGTTCTGGACGTGGTGGAGGTCGCGGGTGTGTTGCGTCGCGCTCAGGGTGGCGGCCTCGAGGCACCAGTCGGCGATCGCGGGCAGGACATCGTCGCGCAGGTGCTCGGGGATCCCCTCCCATTCCGTGCGGGCGCGGACCTGGAAGACCCTGTCCAGTGGCGCGTACGGGTCCTCGTCGAACACCGGCGGGACTTCGCACACCTCGGCCCCGGCGTCCCGGAGGACCGCGGCGGCGTCCAGCACTGCTGCCGCGACGTCCGGATGGAGGGCCTCTCCGTATCCGAGGTCGAGCAGGAGACCGACCCGCAGATCGCGCAGATCGGTATCGCCCGGTAGGGCAGGGACGCCGACGGGCGAACCGGGAAGGCTCGAGTTGTCGCGGGGATCCGGCCTGGCGATCACGGTGTAGAGCTCGGCACCCTCTCTCGCCGAGCGGGCCATCGGGCCGGGAGAGCGCACGGTGCTCGGGGCGAGGTGGGCGATCCGTCCCTGGGTCGGTTTCAGGGCGAACAGGCCGCAGTGACTCGCGGGTATTCGCACGGACCCGGCGATGTCGGTGCCGATCCCGGCCACGCCGATACCCGCGGCGAGTGTGGCGCCGGCGCCGGAGCTGGAGCCCCCGGGGCTGGTCGAGAGGTTCCACGGGTTCCGGACGATCCCGTACAGCGAGCTCACGCCGGAGGCGGACATACCGAAATCGGGCATCGTCGTCTTGGCGAAGATCACCGCGCCGCTCTCCTTGAGCCGCGCTGCGGGCGGGGAGTCGGTAGTCGCGGCCGGGACCTCGACGTGACCGCGCGATCCGTGCCGCCACGGGGTGCCGACCGCGTTGATGCTGTCCTTGATCGAGACGGGGAGCCCGTCGATCAGGCTCAGCGGTCGTCCCGCTCGCCAGCGCTCGCCGGAGGCCGCGGCCTGCCTCTCGGCCTCCGCCCGGTTGAGGTGGGCGATTCCGTTGATGCTGCCGTTGACCTCGGCGATTCTCTCCAGGGTGTCCTCCAGGACATCCAGTGGCGTGATCGCGCCGTCCATGAACCCCTGTCGTAGTTCGGCGGACGATCGTGTGGTCAGCGAGTTCTCGTGCGTGAGCACTTCGTGCGACATCGGGTAGGTCCTGTCTTGGAGTGGGTCCGCCACGTGCGGGGTGGGCTCAGCGGAGGTCGTGCTGGACGAGCCGGGAGAGGACCGCGGTCAACGCGCGCAGGCCCTTGAGCATGTCCGCGTCGCTGGAGAATTCCCGTTCGCAGTGCGAGGCGCCGTCCTTGGAGGGGAGGAACAGCATGACCGTGGGATACCGCTGGTTCATCGCGACCGAGTCATGCCCGATGAGGGTGTCCATGAGCAGCACGCTGAGGCCCTCGGATTCGGCTGCTTCCCGCGCCAACCGCACACCCGCGGCCGAGAACTCGCTACGCGGACGGAGCACGAACTCGTCGATCTCGATGTCGGCGGCATGCTCGGCCGAGAGATCCGTGAGCCGGCGGGTGATCTCCGCTCGTGCGTTCGCGACATCGGAGTGGTGTCTGCCGCGGATGTCGAGGATCAGTTCCACCTGACTGGCTATGACGCTCGGGGTATTGGGGGTCACGTCGAACTGGGCGACCGACGAGAGGAAGTCCGCGGCCGGGTAGTCCGCCGCGAGGTCGTTGACCAGGGAGACGATCTTCGCAGCCGGCAGCAGCGCGTCCTTGCGGTAGGCCAGGAGCGTGCCGGCGTGGGACTGTTCGCCGAGCACCCGGACGCGCAGCTTCTGGGCGGTCCAGTTTCCGCGGACCACACCGACGTCGATCCCGGACTCCTCGAGTCGTCGGCCCTGCTCGATGTGGATCTCGCCGTAGGCCGCGACATCCAGCTCCAGGGCTTCGCCCAGGCGCCCGGTGGCGTCGAGGGCGTCGGCGACGCTGACTCCGTCCGGGTCCGTCGTCGACAGGGCCGTGTGGATGTCGATCGCGCCGGTGAACACCGATGAGCCCATAATCGACGGACCGAACCGTGACCCCTCCTCGTTGAACCAGTCCACGACCGCGAGGTTGAAGGTGGGGTGGAGTTCGCCGCGATCGACGGCGTGCCTCACGGCGCTCGCGGCGTGGAGTGCGGCGACGACCCCGTACGGTCCGTCGAACCGGCCCCCGAGGGGCTGGCTGTCGGTGTGCGATCCGACGAGCACGAAGGGGGCGCCCGGCACCAGCTCGAGCAGGGCGAAGATGTTGCCGATGTGGTCGGTGCGGACGGTGAATCCGGCGCGCTCGGCGAGTTCCTGGAACCAGTCGCGGACCCGACCGTGATCGGCAGTCCCGGCCTGGCGGTCGAGCCCTCCGCCGGGGGTCGCGCCGAAGACGGTGCTCGCGTGGAAGTCGGCGAGGAATCTGTGAGGGTCGAGGAATCGTGTCGCCGCAACACTCTGCGCCGCCTTGGCGTTCGGCGCCGCGGTCGCACCCCCTGCCGTGGCTCCGCGGTCCGACGCCATCACAGTGCCCCGAGCCACTGGGACCACCGGGGATCGTTCATCTGGCCCCGCGCCCGGAACAGCTTCAGCACCCCGTACTTGTGGTAGTCGAAATCCCAGGTGCTGTTGAGCTGGTGGTTGACGCAACCCCAGAGTCCCCACTTGAGGTCCGCGATGAACCGGCACACCTGGACGCGGGCGACTGTGCTCCACCCGGTGTGCCCGTAGGCCTCCTCGATGCACCTCAGTGACGTCGGCTCGTCGTAGAAGAACTCGGCGAGGATCAGCGCGAGGTCGTAGGCGCGGTCGTTGTTCGAGGCGAACTCGAAGTCGACGAGCTTCATCGGCCCGCCCTCGGCGACGAGGAAGTTGCCGGGCATCGGATCGTTGTGGCAGGGCACGAGGTCCAACCCGGACGCGTGGAGAGCGGCCCTGGCGCGCGCGTACTCGCGGACGAGTGTGTGGGCGAAGTCGGGGAGCCGCACCTGCAGGGTCCGGGCCTGCTCGAGGTGCTCGTCGACGAGGTCGAACATCGTCTTGGTCAGCGGCAGTGCCGGGATGGTGTGGAACCTGTCGTAGAGCCCCAGCACGTCCCTGGTGGTGTCCCAGCTCTTCATGTCACCGTTCGTGCAGGCCCGGTAGCCCTCGAGGAACTCCGAGATCTCGGTTCCGGTGCCGCTGTCGAAATGCGCCACCCGGGGGCTGATGCCCATCGCGCCGGCCCGCTCGGCGGCGATGTTCGCCACATGCCGGTCGATGAAGGCGTCGGTACCGTCGCCGGGCACCTTGAGGAAGTACCGGACGTCGTCGCCCCCGACGTGGACCAGCCAGTTACTGTTCTGCAGGCCGCCCACCACCGGTTCGTAGGAGACGTCGCGGCCCGTCCACTCGGCCACGTGGCGGATGTGCCTCTCCGCTTCGTGTTCGGCGGGCGTACTGGCGGCACCGAGGGTCGTCGTGGTCATCGCGCCATCCTCACGTGGTCGTCGGTCGTGCGGGCGGTCAGAGCGGCGCGGGCGCGCAGGAACATCCAGTCCGAGAACTTGGAGTACTCCTGGGTGCCCGGGTCGAGGCTGTCGGCCAGTACGCCGACGAGGGCCGCGCGGTAGGCCTCGGCCACGCTGTAGAGACGGGCCCGCGCGTAGAGGCCCTCGTCGAACGTTCCCCAGGCCTCCTCGAAGAGCTCCCGGCCGTCGTACTCGGAGTACGAGAACTCGAGGAGGACGGAGCCGATGTCCTGGAGCGGGTCGGTGAGCGCGGCCCAGTCGAAGTCGAGGAGCAGAGTGGGCTGACCGTCCGATCCGAGTGCGACGTTTGAGCAGTTGGCGTCGCCGTGGACGGGGACGGCGTCGAACCCGAGTGCCGACACCCGGCCGCCGATCTCCACTATCAGCGCGTGCATCCACCCGATGTCGCCCGGGAGCACGACATCCAGGGGTGCGATCCGGTCGTGGAGGGCCCGGATGTCGTCGAAGACGGTGGCCTGACGGAGTCCGGGGTCGTCGATCGCCCGGAACCGGCTGCGGGTCTCGAAGTAGTCGGCGCGCCGCCCCGGGTCCTGGAGATCGGCGAGGGTGGCCGTCTTGTGGGAGTCGGTGAGATCTTCAAGAGCCAGTTGCCCGCTGTCGCGGTCGAAACCGAGGAGTACCGGGCCCAGCCCTGCGTCGCCGGCGGCTCGGGTGGCCCGGACCGCCGACGGGACGTCGATGTAGCTCCGGGCGGAGGGCGTGTGAGTCTTGACGAACACCGGGTGGCCCGAGGTGCTGGTCGCGCGGAAGCGGATCGAGTCCGCTCCCCACCAGTTCGGGCTGGCCATCGTCGGTGGGGGACCGGCGAGCGTCGTGTCGGACTGCAGCGGTCCCGGAGGTGCGGCCTGAAGTGTGGCCATGACCGGATTCCTTCCTGGGTCTGGATGGGTGGGGTTAGAGCTTGCGTCGCAGGTACATGCGGAGCGCTTCGAGACCGGCGGCGATGATCAGCACGATCCCCGACACGATGTTGACCATCTCGGAACCGACGTTCATCAGCGTGAGGCCGTTGCGCAGCACGGAGATGAACCAGACGCCCAGCAGGACTCGCCACAGGCTCCCGCGGCCTCCGGTGAACGGGATGCCACCGAGTAGCACTGCGGACAGGACCGTGACCTCGAATCCGGCCCCCAGCGTCCCCGCCGGGGCGGAGTCGAGGCGGGAGACCAGGACGAGGCCGGCGACGCCGGCCGCTGCGCCGACGGCGACGTACAGCGAGAAGATCGTGGTCCTCACCTTGATTCCGGTGAGGAACGCGGCGCGGGTGTTCACGCCGATCGCCATGATGTGTTTGCCCAGGGCGGTGAAGCTCATGACGAGGATGCAGATCGCCGCCACCGCGATGGCGACCCAGGCGATGTAGGAGATGCCGAGCACACTTCCGGTACCGAAGGCGCGGACGGTGTCGTTGAAACCGTAGAGGGGGTCGGGTGACAGGGTCATGGCCGCGCCGCGCCCCACGGCCAGCATCCCCAGGGTGACGACGATCGGTGAGATCGCCAGGTACCCGATGAGTCCGCCGTTGACGGCACCGACCAGCGCGCCGACGCCGACCGCCACGGCGGCGCCGCCGAGGAAGCCGAGCGGCCCGAAGGCCAGGCCACCCGCCACGCCGGAGACCGCCATCGTCGACCCGACGGAGAGGTCTACGTACCCGGACATGAGCAGCATGGCGAAGGCCATGCTGATGATGATCAGCGGGGCGTTCTGGGTGATGACGGTGAGCAGGTTGTTGACGGTGAGGAACGCGGTCGTATTGACGGAGAAGTAGACCATCAGCAGGACCACCGCCATCGGCATCACGGCGCCGATCGCCTTGAGCAGGAGGTCGCGGGTGATGACCGGGCCCGGATCCTGACGACTGTTCTCCGGGCCCCCGTGGGGCGGGGCCGTCAGTGTGGCAACGCTCATGATGCGGTTACTCCTTCATGTGACTCGACGGCCGCCGACTGTGCGTGGGACAGGAGTGTGTCCTCCCCGACGTCGGGGCCGAATACCTGACTGATCCGGCCTTCGTGGAGCACCACGATCCGATCCGCCAGGGCCACGGCCTCCTCGGGATCGGATGTCGTGAACATCACCGAGCGCCCGGGCCGGGACGCGAACTCGCGGACCAGCCGATAGATCTGCTCGCGGGATCCGATGTCGACGCCCTGCGTCGGCTCGTCGAGGAGCAGGAATCGGCAGTCGCCGAGGTCAGCGAGCCAGCGACCGACCATGATCTTCTGCGCGTTACCCCCGGAGAACGAGCCGCCGGTCGCCTCCGCGTCCGGCGGCGACAACTGCACCATCTCGGCGACCCTGTCGAAGACCGGCTTCTCGCGCCGGGGGGACCGGAGTCCGAGCCGTGAACCGCGGAAGTGGGGCATGAGCAGGTTGTCCCGGGCCGAGAGATCACCGAACAGGGACTGCGCCGGGCGGTCGGACGCCACCAGGGCGATGCCCTTGCGGGACGCCTGTCGGGGTGAGCCGGCGGTGGCGTCGGCACCGCCGACGGTGAGCGTCCCACCGCGGGCGCGTCGAGCGCCCGCGATGGTCTCGAGGAGATTGGTCCGGCCGCCGCCCATCATGGCGTACAGGCCGACGATCTCCCCCTCGCCGATCTCGAGGTCCAGCGGTCCGCAGTACGAGGTCCGGAACCCCGAGAACTCGACGAAAGCCGGTCCGGTGGCCCGCTCGGTGCGCTCGTCCGTGGCGGTGACGGAGGGGGAGATTCCGCTGACCAGCGCGTCCATGGTCACGTCCCCCCGGTCCCGGGTCCACAACACGCGGCCGTCCCGCAGGACCGAGACCCGGTCGGCCACGGCCATGACCTCACCCAGCAGGTGGGTCACAAACACGACGGCGATGCGCCGCTCGTAGGCGAGTCTGCGGATGGTCCTCAGCAGCGACGCCGCCTCGGTCCGGCCGAGTGCTGCCGTGGGCTCGTCCAGGATGAGGACCGAGGGGTCGCGCCGCAGAGCGCGGGTGATCTCGACGATCTGTTGCTGGCCGATCGAGAGCTTCTCCACCGGCGTTCGCGGGTCGATGTCCACGCCCAGGCTCTCGAGCAGTTCGCGGGTGACCTGTTCCTGCTTCTGGCGGCTGAGTACGCCGGTCCTCGTGAGCTCGTCGCCGAGGAAGACGTTGTCCGCGACCGTGAGCGACCCGGCCAGCTGGAAGTGCTGGTAGATCACCGCGATCCCGGCGTCGAAGGCGGAGGTGGGGGTGAAGCCGTCGTACGACGTGTCACCCACCACGATCTCGCCGCTGCTCGGGCGGTGTGCCCCGCTCAGGCAGCTCAGCAGCGTCGACTTCCCGGCGCCGTTCGCACCGAGGAACGCGTGGACCTCGCCGGTGCGGAACTCAAGATCGACACCCTTGAGGACGATGGTCGATCCGAATCGCTTGGTGAGGTTGCGGACGTCGAGTCCGGGTCCCGTGCTGCGCTCCGGAGGGGTCACCGGTCCGGACCCGCGGGGATCGCCGTCGCTCCGCGTCCCGAGATCGGCGCCCGGAGGTCGTTCCGTGGTCTGGGAGGGGCCGCTCATTGGAACTGCGCCTTCATCTCGGCGAGGAGCTCGGGATCGGAGAGGGTGACCATGTGGTACGGCGATTCGTTGTTCGGATCGCCTTCTCCGGTGATCGCCGCGAGCGAGTTGTCGACGATCGAGCGGGCGAGGTGCTGGATGTCGATGGCGGCGCTCGCCTTGTAGTGGGTGCCGTTCTCGATCGCCTCGAACGCCTCCGGCAGACCGTCGTTCCCGACGATGTAGGTCTCCTCCGGCGGGATGTCCGACGCGAGGAACGCGCCGAGGGCGCCGAGCGCCGCGTCGTCGTTGGTGCCGATGAAGATCCGGAGATCGTCGTTCTCCGCGATCGCGTCGTCGGCGACCTGGCGGCCGCAGGTGGTGTCGCCGCAGTCCTGGAGCGAGACGATCTCGATGCCACGCTGCTCGAGCATCGCGGCCACCGGCTGCCAGCGGCCGGCGAGCGGCGGCAGGGATGGGATTTCCGTGATGGCCGCGGTGATCCCGTCGGTCCCGTCGGGGTAGTTCTCGTCCAGCCACCCGTCCAGGTGCTCGGCGACCATGTTGCCGGAGTATTCGTTGTCGAACCCGACGCTGCCGTCCTGACCGTCCATGTGCGAGGAGTACGTGAGCCAGGCCGTCCCGTTGGCCTGGGCCTGTTGCTGCAGTCCGGCGAAGGCGCCGGGGTCGGTCGGCCAGATGACCCTCGCGTCGATCTGCTGGTTGACCCAGCTCTCCACCGTCTCCCGTTGGGACTCGAGGTTGGACTCGATGGTGCTGTCCAGAAGGACCTCGACGCACTCGGAGGTGGCGCCGTACTCCGCGGCGTAGTTCTTGAGGGTGTTGACGAAGTCGACCTCACCGATCGGATGACTGAAGCCGATCGTGCGGACTTCCTCGCAGTCCTCGGAGACGGCCGTCCCGCTGCCGCTGTTCCCACCGCAGGCAGTGAGAGACAACAGTCCGATCGACGCGGCGGAAATGAGGGCCATTCGTGTGAGCGTGCGTGATCTGAACACTGATTCTCCCAGAATAAATGAGTGCGGTCGTGAGCTTCTCGTGTAGAAGTCGCCCCACCAGAATATGGAGAGAAAACGCCGGTGGGCCATCCGTCAGCTGACGGATCTTGTGAGATAAAACTTGGAGACTTTACGCGGATAACCCGCGCGGTTCACAAGTCCGAAACAATGGCGCCCATAATGGGATCACGCCCGCGTGGTCCGGTGAGGGAACCTCCGCGGGGCCCGAGTCGACAGAGCCTGAGTAGGCACAGGGTGGTGAGGAAGATGAAGGCGACGATCGAGGCGATGGCGCAGTCCATCGCTGATGCCACGGACCAGCACCCCGTGCGCCGCGTGGAGGGCGCCCTGCAGCTGTCGCAGTACGTCCTCAAGGTCGATGCCATCGCACTGACGATCCTGTCGTCCTCCGACAGGACACCTCATCTGGTGACGAATATCGGTTATGAACCGGGAGTCGCCGGTGTATACGAGAAAGAATGGTTCGGCGCGACCCGGCGCAGAATTTCCCGTCACGTGAGTGATCCGGGCGGTATATATCCGTGGGAACGTTCGGAATTCATTGACACCGAATATGTCAACGAAACCCTGAAACCCGCGGGATATAGAAACGGAATTACCCGGCCGCTCACCGCGAAAGATGGATCAATCTTCGGATTCATCCACACGAATATCGCACAACCGAGCTTCGACAGTCGTACACAGGAGATGTTCCGGGAGACGGTGGACCGGTTGGCGCACACGGCCTGGGCGGTCCACGTGCGGATGACGTCGGGACTCACCGACCGTGAACGCGAGATCCTCGCCCTGATTCGCGACGGGCTGAGCAATCCGGAGATCGCGGAGCGCCTGTACATCTCACGGCGAACCGTGGCCACGCACGTCGATCATCTGATGCGTAAGACCGCGACCAGGAGCCGGGCGCAGACTGCCGCGTGGGCGGTCAGGTACGGATTCTGAGCGACTCGGTCGCAACCGGGTTCTCACGCGGCCCCGGATCTACACCCAGTCCACCGCGAGCGGTGCGCGGCGGCCCCACCCGAGCGTCTGCAGGAGCGGTTCCCCGAGTTCCAGGGCGGGGTGGCCGAGGCAGAGGTAGGCCAGGGGACGGGCGCCGTCCGGGAGCGGCACGCTGCGGGAGAGGTGGTCGGGGTCCACGAGGCTCACCCAGCCCATGCCCAGACCCTCGGCCGTCACGGCCAGCCACAACAGCGTGATGGCGGCCACCACGCTGTACTCGGTGGCCGCGGGGACGCTCGTGGTGCCCAGGACCGGCCCGGCGGGCGGCACGTGGCTGACGACCAGCCCGACCGGCGCCTGGAGGATGCCCTCGAGGCGCAGGGAGTAGTAGAGTTCGCGTCGCTGGCCGTCGAAGCGCGCGGATTCGGTGCGGCGCACGGTGCGGAATCCCTCGTGGACGGCCTCGCGCACGTCGCGGTCCTCGATCACCGTGACGTGCCAGGGCTGACTCAGTCCGACACTCGGGGCCACGGCGAAGACCTCGAGGAGGCGCTCGACGGTCTCGCGCGGGACCGGGGTGGGGTGGAAATGCCGGTGGTCGCGGCGGGTGGCGAGGATCCGCCACAGCGCGTCGCGGTCGAGCGAGTGTCCAGCACCAGCACCAGCACCAGCACCGTCGTCGTCGCTTCTTTCACCCCGGGGCGCGGCGGTCATGACCGCACGAACCGCGGACTCCACACCCGTCCCGACTCGGTGACCCGGGTGCCGGACGCGCCCACGATGAGCAGGCACTTCATGTCCACCGAGTCGCAGTCGAGCTCAGCGAGGGTCGTGATGGTCAACGATTCCTCGGCCCGGCCCACGTCGCGGCCCACCACCACCGGGGTGTCCGGGCCGCGATGCCGGAGGAGGACGTCGCGGGCGTCGGCGACCTGGTGGGTGCGCGAGCGCGAGGCGGGGTTGTAGACCGCCAGCACCAGGTCCGCGGCGGCGATCGCGTCGAGACGGCGGGAGATGACCTCCCAGGGCTTGAGCCGG
>NZ_JAALDX010000537.1 GCF_014145095.1 Dietzia sp. SLG310A2-38A2
CTGCGGCGGGCGCGCTGTTCTTCGACCGCATGATCTACGGGGCGTCGGGGCCGTCGTGGGACTGGTTCCCGCCCGGGGCGGGGTGGCTGGTCTTCGGCGCGATGATCGGTGCCTTCACCGTCGCGGTGCTGGCCCATGTCAGCCACTCGCCGGAACTGCGGGACGGGGTCGACGACGTCGAGCACCAGTCTCTCTCTGAATCGTAGGGGCTACCTGCCGGTGTCAGGAGGTCTGAGAGGAGTCACGGAGGGGCAGAGCGACTTCTGAACCGTCTGTGATTGCACCTAGGTACTGCAGCTGTGACGCGAGATTGCCGTGTAGGTCACGCTGTTCGCTGGCCGCGTCGAGGAGAACGGGCCCCTCGGTCGAGGGAGGCAAGGCTTCGTCGAACGCCGCTGCCCGTTCCGAGTACACGGCCATCTGGTCGCGCTGGTCGAGCAGATCCGAGATGAGCTCCAGGTGCTCGCGGTAGACGATGAGTGCGGCCACCTGCTCTATGAGTTCTGCCCGAATCGCACCGATTCGCTGCTGTTCCCTTTCCCACTGCTGACGTAGTTCCGGTTGGGACCGCGACGGTGTCGGAAGAATTGTTGAGGAAAACCGCAGAAGGTGCAGTGCCCGGTCGGTAAGGCGGCCGAGGACGTCCGAGATATCGATCCGGCCGACACCATTGGCCATCTCCGCCGATCCCCACGCCCGGGTGTGGACGATCGCAGCAGTCTGCCATCGAGCCATCCAGATGATCCGGAGCTCGAGCTCGGTGGTGTGTCCGCCAAATAGTCCGTCGCTCGCTGGAGTGCTGGCGCGCACGCGCGCCAGGCCCCTTGATGGAGTGGGCCAGATGAGGACTACCAACCACACCAAGCCGAACAGTAGCGAGAGCTCGGGGCGGGCAACACTGACAACGGTGAGGAGAAACAGCCCCCAGAGGATCACACGGCGGAACCATAGTGTTCGACGCTCCGTCCCGGTCTCGTCGGGTTTCGAGTCCGGCCTGAAAGGTAGCGGAATAACCGCCGGGAGCTGCTCAAGGGCGATCTCCCTCCGTTGTCGATGCGTCAATCCTTCCGCGCGGTGGTCAAAGGGCTGGAGGTCCAGGACACCCTGTGACGGGGCCGAGCGCTTGAGCGCGCTCTCCACAAACTCAACAGTCTCGGCAAGAGCCTGTTCAAGCGGGCGTTCTTCTCCAGGTGGCATTGCGGATCTCCTCACAAATGGCGATGCTCCGAAACTCTATTCATTTGGTCGGACGACTGAGACCGTAAGGGCATTCTTCGAGTAGTGGATGAGGCAGTCGGTCGGACCCCAAATTCTCGATACTCAGGGAGAAAAGCACTGTCCGTTTCCAGCAGGCGGCCGGAGGGTCGCGAACTGGTCGGTGATGCGCAACCTGCGCTCGGAGGGTAAGTCCCGTGGAGTGGTGGGGTTT
>NZ_JAALDX010000538.1:0-272 GCF_014145095.1 Dietzia sp. SLG310A2-38A2
CGCGACGCCGGGGCCCACCCGGGAGCCGCTCGATTCGTCGCGTCGACGCAGGCTCACCGTGGTCCTGGCCGCGGCGTCCGCCGTCCTCCTCGTCGTCACCGGTCTGACCTCCTGGCAGTACGTCGAGGCCAGGGGAGATGCGGCGACCGAGCAGCGGGTCGCGGACGCGCCCGCCTCCGCGACGGACGCGGCGCGCGAGATCGTGACCCAGATGTTCACCTACGATCACCGGACGGTCGATTCGGATCTCGCTGCGGTCCGGGATCGGCTCA
>NZ_JAALDX010000538.1:337-6469 GCF_014145095.1 Dietzia sp. SLG310A2-38A2
TTCGTGGAGCAATCCATGCCCACCGTCGCCTCCGCTGCCAAACAGCAGGAGGCCAGCGTCTACGCGACGGTGGCTGCCGCCGCGCCGCAGGAGGTCGTGGACGCCGATAACGTCACGGTTCTGCTCATGCTCAACCGGATGGTGTCGACGAAGGACGCGCCCGAGGCGGCGAGCTCGGCTTCCCGGCTCACCGTGTCGATGGTGCGGGTCGACGACACGTGGAGGCTCGGGGAGCTGGAAGCACTCTAAAGACGGCCGGGCCGGGGGCCCGGAACCGTCGACTCACTCGTCGGAGGTGGCGTCCAACGTCTCGAAGAACCGTCGTGCCCACGCGTGGACGTCGTTGCCCAGCACCTGACGGCGCAGCGCCCGCATCCGTCGACGACGGTCGTCCTCCGCCTCGGTGACGGCCGCCATGATGGCGTCCTTGACCCCCTCCAGGTCATGCGGATTGCACAGGTACGCCTGCCGGAGTTCGGCGGCGGCGCCGGCGAACTCGCTCAACACGAGAGAGCCCTCGCCGTCGGTGCAGGATGCCACATACTCCTTGGCCACAAGGTTCATCCCGTCGCGCACGGGAGTGACAAGCATGACGTCGGCGGCCACGTAGAAGGCCGTGAGTTCGGACTTGGGGACGGGGCGGTGGATGTAAGTCACCACGGGGTGCCCGATCTCGCCGAAACTACCGTTGATCCGTCCCACGGACTCCTCGATCCGCGAGCGCATGATCTGGTACTGCTCGACCCTCTCGCGGCTCGGGGTGGCGAGCTGGAGCAGGGTGACGTCGGCGGTCTCGAGCCGCCCCTCCTCGAACAACTCCTCCAGGGCGCGGAGCCGGACGTCGATCCCCTTGGTGTAGTCGAGGCGGTCGACACCCAGAAGCAGGATCTCGGGGGAGCCGAGTTCGGTGCGCAGGCGTTCCGCGCGGGCGCGGGTGCCGCGGTCGCGGGCGGCCGCGTCGATGGAAGCCGAGTCGATCGAGATGGGGAACGCTCCCACCCGGACCCTCCGGTCGTCCACCCGGATCTCGGACGCCCGCCCCCGGGTGGAGCGCAACCGCACCGAGGGGTGGCCGCCGAGCCGGTGGGCGAGGATCCGGAAGTTGTCAGCGCCCCCGGGCAGGTGGAAGCCCACCAGGTCGGCCCCGAGCATCCCCTCGACGATCTCCGAGCGCCACGGCAGCTGCATGAACAACTCGACGGGGGGGAACGGGATGTGGAGGAAGAACCCGATGGTCAGGTCGGGTCGCATCTCGCGCAGGAGACGGGGGACCAGCAGGAGTTGGTAGTCCTGCACCCAGACCGTGGCGTCGGTGGCGGCGGCGGCGGCGGTGGCCTCGGCGAACCGCCGGTTGATCGCGACGTAGGCGTTCCACCACTCGCGGTGGTACTCGGGGGGGACCACCACGTCGTGGAAAAGCGGCCACAGGGTGCCGTTGGAGAACCCCTCGTAGTAGAGCCCGACGTCCTCGGCCGAGAGCGTGACCGAGTGCAGCCGGATGCCGTCGGCGTCGAACGGATCGGGCGCGGCGTCTGCCACGCCGGGCCAGCCCACCCAGGCGCCGTGGTTGGCCTTGAGGATGGATTCGAGGGCCGTCACGAGCCCGCCGGGGCTGGCCTTCCAGTGTTCGTGGCCGTCCTTCTCGCGGACGAGGTCGACGGGCAGCCGATTGGCGACGACGACGAAGTCAGCACCGGCGTCCGGCGGCGTCTGCTCGGTCGCGCGCATCATCCCCGCCCCCTCCGTGATCGTTGTGATGCGGCTAGTCGGCGTCAGCCGGGTCGATTTTCTCGGGACCGATCCCGAGCATCTCGAGGAGCATCAGGCACTCGTCGGCGTCTGCGGCGTATGAGGCCACGATCCTCTGGGCCTGGTACGCGGTCTCGTCGGCGACGGGCTCGAGGTCGACGTCGAGCTCGGGCTCCTTGCTGGCCGCTGCGGCGGTTGCCATGTGTGTCCTCCCGTGGTCGGTATGGGACGACGGGCCCGGGTGGGCGACATCGTCCGAGGTCATCTTACGTCACTGGTCGGCGGCGGCGGACCTGCGCAGATTACGCGTGACCCATTCGCCGAAGACGATGCCGGCGGCCAGGGCCACCGCGATCGCCAGTGCCTGGAACATCAGTCCCACACCGATACCGGTCTGATCACTGGTGAGGGCCGACAGCCCCCGGTAGACGGACAGTCCGGGCAGGAGAGGCGTGATCCCCGCGATGGTCACGATCAGTGGCGGGACGGTCGCGATACGGGCGAGGATGCCGCCGAACAACCCCATCGCACAGGCCGCGAGGGCGGAACCCACCACCACGCCCAAGCCGGTCGTCGTGACGACCTGGAAGATGACCATCCCGATCGCCCCGACGGCCGCGGCGAGCCACGTCGCACGCACGGTCGCGTAACTGGCCACCGCGAAACCGGCGGCCCCGACCCCCGCCGCGAAGACGGCGAGATACAGGGGAGCGTTGCCGGAGATGGTCGGATCGATGGGGGGTGGGGACATGCCCAGGCGCGCGAACACCGCCAGGGCGATCGTGATGCCGCCGAGAACGCCTCCGGTGAGGATCATCGTCTCCACGCCGCGGCCGGCCGACGTCACGGGGAAACCGGTGATGGCGTCCTCGATCGCGCCGACGAGCGTGAGACCGGCGAGGAGCACGATGATCCCCGCGGCGACGAGGGTGGACGGCTGGATGTCCACGAAGTTGTCGCTCAGGAACACGTAGGCCAACAGCGCCCAGGCGGCCGCGATGAACCCCCCGACGATCTGCTGGAAGAACTTCGGGAGGCGGTGGCCGTCCAGATAGCGGTTGGCGTACATCAGTGCGAACGTCGACACCATGGACAGGAGTCCTGCCAGCGGGCTGCCGCCCAGCTGGATGACGACCGCGCAGCCGAGCATCGCCCACCCGAGGACCGCGACCCGGAACGAGTGGGGATGCGGTGAGGCGATGATCTGCTCGACCTCCGCCGTGGCCTGCTCGACGGTCAGCTGGCGCCGCACGATGAGGTCGATGAGCCGGGCGACACGGGTCACCCGGGTCATGTCGATCGTGCGGTAGTTGACCACCCGGATGACGGAGATGGGTGGGCGGCCACGTCGGCGGTTCACGCCGATGGTCAACGAGGTGAAGGTGACCTCGACGGTGGCGCCCGGCAGGCCGAACGCCGCCGCGACCGATTCCCCCTGGGCGACGGTGTCCGCCGCGCCCTCTCCGGAAGAGAGGAGGATGCCGGCGATCTCGAGGGCGAGGTTGAGCACGTCGGTGACGGCGCCGTCGTCGTCCAGGTCGACCGGTGCCATCGGGGACAGGGGCGGCTCCACCGCCAGGTCCATCGTGGACTTGCGCAGACCCAGCCACGCCAGGGGGCGGGTGAACGGTGCAGGTGCGTCGCGGATCTCCACGTGGACACCGTAGTCAAGACCGCGGCGGTCGAGAGCGCGGCCCAGGATCCGGTTAGGATGTGAGCCGGACCCCGGCCGTGCCGGAGCCCCGCTGGAGTGGCGCAATTGGTAGCGCA
This sequence comes from Dietzia sp. SLG310A2-38A2, assembly GCF_014145095.1. Classification (GTDB taxonomy): domain Bacteria; phylum Actinomycetota; class Actinomycetes; order Mycobacteriales; family Mycobacteriaceae; genus Dietzia. The sequence continues at coordinate 3,857 of NZ_JAALDX010000538.1, forward strand.
CCCGACTTGTAATCGGGCGGTTGCGAGTTCAAGTCTCGTCTCCAGCTCTCACCCGCCGCTCGGCGTATGCGCCACACGGGGGGTTGGTACACGTCTAGTTCTCTCAGATTTCTGGGTAAGATGTGGCAGGTGTTCAGCGAAGGCGAGGCTTCCGGAGTCGAGGACGCGGAGTCCACACGACGGGTCGCCGAGGCGTGGATGCGTGCCGTCACCGCGTGTGACGAGCGCGCCGCGCTGGCCCTCTCCTCTCCGTCGATCGTGTACACGAACGGCGGCCACCTCCGTCTCTACGAGGGGCACGACGGAGTGCGTGACATCATCGAGGATGTCGCGCGTATGTCCGGGTTCCTCGAAGTGACCGTCCAGTCGGTGGTGGCGCAAGCGGGGACCGTCGCCCTCCGACGACTCGAGACCTACACCCTGCCCGAGGGCGGCGTGGAGATCCCGGCACTGGCCTTCGTTGATGTCGAGGACGGCGTGGTCACGCGCTGGGAGGACTACAAGGACCTGCGCACGCTGAACGCGATCGCGGAGTAGACGGTGAACGGGGGCGGTCCGATGGACCGGGAGGACCATGGCGTCGACGCCGCCGCGGTGGTCAGGGCACTCGTCGAGGCCAGGTTCCGTGGGGATGTGACCACGACGACCGCTCTGTGCGCCCCCGACATCGTGTTGCGGATCGAGGGGTCTCATGAGGCGCGCGGCCGAGAGGGAGTGGCGCACCTGATGGAGTTCAACCGAGAGGTCGCCACCAACGTGCGTGTCGAGATTCACCGGGTCATGGCCTCGGGTGACACCGTCGCGATGAGCAGGACCATGTTCCTCACCATCAACGGGCAGGCCGTCGAGCTCAGCGCGGGCGCGTTCTTTACGTTGCGCGACGGCCTGGTGCGGGAATGGAGTGACTACCTGGACATGAGCGAGGTGGCGCGCGCGCTCGGGCACTGAGCCGGAAACCCGCCCCGACCCGTCCACCGGGGTGGTGAGTCGGGGTGGGCCGGTCAGTCCGCGGGCACGAACTCGTCGTGGCCGAGTTCCCGCAGAGCGCGACGGATCGTCGCCGCCGCCGCGTCCGACTCCTCCGCCGGGGCGTCGGGGTCCGCCCGGGACAGGTCGAAGCCGGACATGTCGTCGGCGGGAAAGACGTGGATGTGGGTGTGCGGCACCTCGAACCCCGCGATGAGGTATCCGGCCCGTGATGCCCCGAAACCCTCGACGACGGCCTTGCCGACCGCCTGGGCGACCTCGTTGAGCCGCATCAGCAGACCGGGCTCCAGGTCGGTCCAGCGGTCGACCTCCTCGCGCGGGACGATGAGGGTGTGGCCGGCCGCGACGGGCGCGATCGTGAGGAAGGCGACCACCTCGGGGTCCTCCCAGACGAACCTTCCCGGAAGCTCACCGGAGATGATCTTGCTGAATACGGTCGACATGCTCCCAGCCTACGTACCCGAGGCGTCCGGTTGCCGCTGATGCGCGGTGGCTCGTGGTGTAATGAGGGGTACGCCACCCGGACAACGAGCGGCGAACGGTCCTTAGAGGATGGCGGAGGGACGGCAGATGATCGAGGCAACGGCACCGACGGCAGACGATACCGTCAAGAAGAAGGCCTACCATCACGGTGACTTGCGGAACGCGATCATCCACGAGGCCACCACTCGGGCGAGGTCCTCGGGGGAGAAGGCGATCGTGCTGCGGGAGATCGCGCCGGTCATCGGGGTGTCGGCCACCGCCGCCTACCGACATTTCACCAACCGGCAGCAACTGGTCGAGGAGGTCTCGGCCCGCGGGTTCGCCGCGATGGGCGAACGCGTGAACATGCCCGGAGTCGCCGGCGCCGAGTCGGCCCCGGGTCTCGCGGCCTACATGGACCTCCGGAACGCGGGGATCGCGATCGTGGAGTTCACGGTCGCGGAGCCCGCCTGGGCGCGGATGATGATCGAGACTCTGGGGGAGTCGCCGACTGTCGCGTTCGCGGCGTCGGATGTCACCGACTTCATGCAGAAGATCGTCGAGCGCGGGATCGCGGCGGGGACGTTCCGTCCGGGGACCCGGATCAGGGACCAGCGGGTCTTGTGGGCAGGGGTCGACGGCCTCTGTTCGCACGCGATGTTCGGCCTCAAGTCGATGGGGACGCCGGAGGCGGACCACGCGACGGCGCGCACGCTCGACCTCTGTATGACGGACATGCTCACCCCGGAGGGGCTGCGCCTCCGCGATGAGGCCACGTTGCCGGACGGCATCGCGACCGAGCTTCCCGACTGAGGTCCACCCGGCTGAGGCCCACCCGACGTCGCCCCGACCGGCCGCGCCGGGTCACGTCGGCCGGGGGGCGCGACTACTGTGGTCGCTGTGCGAATTCTCGTGATCGGTTCCGGTGCCCGTGAGCACGCCCTCCTCGTCGCCCTCGCCGCGGATCCCGCGGTGACGGAGCTCCACGCCGCGCCGGGCAACCCCGGCATGGTGCAGGCCACGTGTCACGACACGGCGGTGACGGATCCCGCGGCGGTCACCTCGCTGGCTCGCCGGCTCGAGGTGGACCTGGTCGTCATCGGCCCGGAGGTGCCCCTGGTGGCGGGTGTGGGCGACGCCCTCCGCGCGGCCGGTGTCCCGGTG
>NZ_JAALDX010000055.1 GCF_014145095.1 Dietzia sp. SLG310A2-38A2
GGCGCACGGGACCACCGGGCTCGGCGACGACTGCGCACCGTCGACCCACCCGCGCTCGGATCGCGACGCCGAGTACCTGGGGCACTGGCTGCGGCAGGGGTACGCGGTGGTGGCCGCGGACTACGTGGGGCTCGGGACGCCGGGCCTGCTCAGCTACCTCAACGGGCAGGTCGCCGCCCGGGGGATCATCGATTCCGTCAGTGCCGCGCGGGCCGACGGGCTCCCGCTCTCCCCCACGTGGGCGCTGGTTGGCCAGTCACAGGGAGCGGGGGCCGCACTGGTCACCGCCACCCGGGCCACCGAACTGGGGGCGCCCTCGGGGCTGGATTTCCGCGGCGTCGTGGCCACCGGTGCGCCGGCCAACCTCGAACACCTCTTCCAGTGGGGCGGGCCGGGCTTCCCTCCGGTGTCACTGCCCACCGGACTCAACCTCTACGCCTTCTACATCCTCGCCGGCCTGCGTGACCAGCACCCCGAGTTCGAGCTCGACCAGTTCCTCACCCCGCGGGGCCGTCAGATGGTCGACGCCGCCGAGCACCTCTGTTACGAGGACATGCGGGCGGCGGTGGGCGATTTCCAGATCTCCCAGGCGCTTACCCGGCCGGTCAGGGACATCCCGGACGTCTTCGGCCATCTCCAGCGGTACATGGGGACCCCGGCCACCGGATACGACCGACCGGTCTTCCTGGGCCAGGGCCTGCTCGACCTGGACGTGCCCGCACCCTCCGCGCTGTCCCTCGCGGCGGAGATGACCCTGAACCGCCAACCACTCGAACTGCACGTCTATCCGGACAGGGACCACAGCGGAACGGTCTATGCGGCGACGCCGGACGCCACCGCGTTCCTGGACCGGGTCATGGACTGATCATCATTCCGCAGTTGGACACGCCGTCAACATGCCGTTCTGCATCGGGCGCGGCAGGGGCCGGTCGAAGCCACATCAACGATGTGACGAACTCCACAATCGTTATCTATTTGTCACATGAGAATTTCCGAGTAGAGTCCTCGCCATCGCCGCGCGGGGATGTTCAGGGACTCCCCGCGCGGCTGACTTGATTTCGAGGCCGCCCGCATTTCGGCCGAGGCGGCCGACTCTAGAACGTGTTCTAGTATCCTGGTTCCCATGAGCTCCCTCGACTTCGAGTCCACCAGCAGGACCCTCACCGCCGGCCGCTTCGAGCTGCACTTCCACGAGGCGGGGGAGCAGAGCGTGACGGAACCGGAGAGCACGGTCCCGGTCCTGTTCCTCCACGGCTCCGGCCCGGGCGTCACCGCGTGGTCCAACTTCTCCGGAAACCTGCCCGTCTTCGCCGAACGTTTCCACACGATCCTGCTGGACATGCCGGGCTTCGGCAGAAGCTCGGATCTCGAGTGGGAGAAGGCCTACCCCCTGATCGCCGCGGAGGCGATCGACGCGTTCTGTGAGGCCAAGGGCATCGAGAAGGTCGACATCATCGGCAACTCGATGGGTGGCAACGTCGCCTGCGAGACCGCCCTGGCCTACCCCGGCCGCGTCCGCAAGATGGCGCTCATGGGCCCCGGCGGCCTGGCGGCACCGCTGTTCACGCCCGAACCCAGTGAGGGATCGCGACGCCTGTTCGACTTCCTCGCCTCGCCCTCCGACGAGTCCATGGCCGCCTGGGTCGACACGATGGTGGGCAACAAGAAGGTCGTCTCCGACGAACTGATCCGCGCGCGCACCGAGGCCGCCACCGCCCCGGGTGCCGTCGAGCGGATGTACGCGATCTTCGGCTCGATCCTCAAGCCCGAGAACGCCTACACGCCGCTCTACGCCCGGGCCTCCCAGATCCGCCAGGAGACGCTGCTCATCTGGGGCCGCGACGACCGCATGTTGCCCTACGAGCAGGCGCACTTCGCGTTCCGGCAGCTCCCCCGGGCCGAGCTCCACGCCTTCTCGCGCTGCGGGCACTGGGCGATGATCGAGCAGAAGGACAAGTTCGAGCGCCTGGTCATCGACTTCCTGCTCAACTGACCCGCTAGCCTCGGGGCATGAGCGAGTCGCCGCAGCCCGACCAGCCCGAGCGTGACCAACCCGGCTCCGACGCGCGCGCGTCCGTGGATCCGGGCACCGGCGAGGATCTGTCCTGGAAGAGCACCCCGGTCGCGATCGTCCTGCTCGACCGTCCCGCGCCCGGCCACCGCGAGGTCGGTGACCTCCTCGCCGAGATCTTCGAGGGCTCCTACGAGGTCGATCCGGGGACGGACGACGACCCCGCGACGGGCGTGTCGGTCGAGGACGTCACGGTCGTCGCCACCCCGCTCGACCTACCCGTGGCCGACGGCGAGGCGTCCCGGTACACCGAGAACCTGGCCATCTGGAACGGCGGGGAGAGCGTGGTGGACACGCATTGCTCCCAGGTCGTCGTGGCCGCCTTCCGCCTCGGTCCGGTGGGGGACGACGGCGAGCCGGGCGAACCCGAGTACCTGGACCCCAGACTCGAGACGCTCAGGTGCGAACTCGCGGTGGCCACGGTGACCGCCGCGTTGACCGCTCTGCCCGGCGCTATCGCGGTGAGCGTCGGCGGCGCGGCCACCACCCTGCCGGCCGGCCCCTACCGCGATCTCGTCGCCGGCAACCCGCTCCCGGTGCCCGCCCTGGTCGGGGTGCGGGCGGGTATGCAGTCCGAGACCACCTCGTGCGTGTACACCAGCGGGCTCGGGCGTTTCGGCCGCCCGGACATGGAACGGCTCGACGTCGCCGGAGCCCCCGGCGCCCTCTACGGGCAGATGTGCGACCTCATCGCATACTCGCTGGGCTCGGGCACGGTGTTCCAGCCCGGCCAGGCCCTCGAGGTGGGCGGGCCGCAGCCACTGCTCACCAGCATCGAGACCTCCCCGTTCACCGGACAGCAGGTCCTGCGCCTCACGCCCGGCTGAGCGCGGACCGGCGTCACGGTCGCCGGTTGGCGGTCCGCTCCACCACCAACCGCGTGGTGGCCGCGAGTTGGAACGGCCGGACGACGGGCTCGATGCGGCTGGTCAGCCGTTCCTTCTTGAGCCTGGCGATCACGCTGCGGACCAGTTCGGGCAGAGGAGTGCCCGAGTGGTCGACCAGCGGGTAGATGCGTACCTCCGGGGCGACCCGCGCCATCTCGACGATCGCGTCGACATGATCTGCCGTGCTCATCCGGTCCGCGTAGGTGAACAGCAGGTGGGAGCACAGTACGAGGTCAGCCGAGTCGGAGGCCAGCGGGAGATCCGGCAGGGCCCCGGCGACGTACCTGCCGGGAGCCGCGTCGAGATCGGCGAGCATCAACTCGGCCGCGGTCCGGCGGACGGTTTCGTGACCGACCACGCCACCCCGGACGTCCCAGTCGTAGTCGAGATCGCGGGAGTGGAAGTGGGCGAGCGATCGGTCCAGGTCCGCCAGGACCCGCTCCCGCAGGTCGCCGCCACCGAGCGCATACTGCGGGTCCACCGCGACCGCGTCACCGCCCGAGGCGCAGATCTCCGCCACGGCACTGGCCGCCCCACCCGGGCAGTCGACTATCCGGCCGCCCAGATCGGCGTCGTCCAAGTCGAACATGTCGGTGTACTCCCCCAGCGAACGAGCGCTCACCAGGACGTCCGACTCCGACAGCGGTAGGTGGATGGTGCGGGGACTTGCGGTCACCTGGACGTTCTCCTCGATCAGGTCGGGCTCGGCCGGGCTCGGCCGCAGTGGTCTTCCGAGGCCGACCCCTGGTCCGGTGTGGACCGATTTCCCGACTGATGATCGGCCCACCCGTTCCCAGTGGGTCCGTGTCGCGCGTACTACACCGAGGCGGCGTGGGCGACGCGGATCCACTCGGGGTCGCATCGCCAGCACATGAGCACGTCGTTCTGCACGGCGCCACCGTAACAGCGACCCCCGACACCGGCCACCGATTCGATTCCGGTGAGCCGATCCCGCGGTACTGGTCCGGGCGGTGAGGTGCACCACCGTCAGGTAGGACAAACGCTATAGTTTTGTCCAGCGCGGCACGAAGGCAGAGCCGTTCCCGCAGCATCGACACCACTGGAGAACACGTGAGACCACCGTCATCCGACCGGGCGACCGCCCGACGCCTGTCCCCTCTCGCCGGGGCGCTCGCGCTCGGACTCGTCGTGGCCCTGGCTCCGGCTCTCGTGACCAGCGCGGCCCCGGAGGCTGCCGCGCAGGGGTCGTCCGACCACGGTTCGTCCAACGCCCCGGACCGGACGGCGTTCTACACCCCGCCGGCGGAGCTGCCCGCG
>NZ_JAALDX010000539.1:0-386 GCF_014145095.1 Dietzia sp. SLG310A2-38A2
GGCGGCAGGTCTCGGACGTCATCCGCCGGTCGGACGGTAGAAGCCGTGGAAGGACATGCCGATGTTGTCGGTGCGCAGCCCCGACACCGACACGGGGTCACCGGCCTCCACAGGATGCGCGTCTAGGTCGTAATGAACGCAAACGGCCCCGCGTGAGTTGCAGCTCACCGGGACCACGACCACGACGGAGAAGCGTCATGGCTCACTCGAGCATACCCACAGCCCCTACCGTTGCCCTGGAATGGCGCACCGGCTACAAGCACCGCGGCACCGAGCCCGTCGACGCGAGCGCCCTCGACTACCTTCTCGACGGCGACGACCCCCTAGCCCGCGCGGCCCGATCCTCCGTGGTCATCATCACCACGCAGGCGGTGGCGGCATGAGCA
>NZ_JAALDX010000539.1:396-900 GCF_014145095.1 Dietzia sp. SLG310A2-38A2
GCTCAAGGATCTCAGGCGCCAGCTCAACACGCTGGTGTCCGTGTACTCGGGTCGCCTGGGCAAGTCCCACGGTGCGATCCACACGCAGTTGCGTAACTCCTGCGGTGGTCCTCCGGTGCCCATGGCCTCGGCCGATCAGATCCGGGAGCGGATCTCGTTGCTGCGCAGCTGGTAGCCCGGGCGGACGTCCACGCCTCCCCGTTCCACCCAACCGTGTGATCCGACAAATGACCACGGGCCCCGTCGATGTCGACGGGGCCCGGGGTCATCCGGGGTCCGGGGGTATCGGACCGACAGGAGATCAGTCCAGGTAGTCGCGCACTAGGAACCGCTTAACGCTGTGCCTGACCTGCATAAATGCAGATCGGCGCTAAGCGTCGGGCAGAGAATATCGTGGACTGAGAATCGGGGGCCATACAAGCGGCCCCCGTGAGCGGTATGAACGCTCAACAGGGGCCTTGACCAGACGGAGTAATCGTCATGGCTCACTCGAGCATACCCACA
>NZ_JAALDX010000539.1:910-1007 GCF_014145095.1 Dietzia sp. SLG310A2-38A2
ACAACGGCGAGACCTACACGACCCGCTCGAGGACCTGCGGCGTCGTCTGGGAGAACTTCACGATCGAGGGACGCAAGCGCCAGTACCGCGCATGGGT
>NZ_JAALDX010000539.1:1017-1313 GCF_014145095.1 Dietzia sp. SLG310A2-38A2
ATACCAGCACCGCGGCACCGAGCCCGTCGACGCCGGCGCCCTCGATTACCTCCTCGACGGTGACGACCCGGTCGCACGTGCGGCCCGATCCTCCGTGGTCATCACCACCACGCAGGCGGTGGCGGCATGAGCACCCCCACCCACGTCCCCGCCGAATGGGTTACCGAGCGAATCGCGTTCCTACGCGAGCTCGCAACCAAGACCAGTGACCACGGCATCGGTGCCGGCCTCGAATCTGCGGCACTCGTCCTCGAGACTGAACTGTCGACCTACCGGAACGGCGGTGCGGCATGAGC
>NZ_JAALDX010000539.1:1365-2441 GCF_014145095.1 Dietzia sp. SLG310A2-38A2
TCGGGTCCAGCAGTCCTCACACGAGGACGTGCCCGGCATCGGCCTGTGGCTCTGGAACGGCACCACCCCGGCCCAGTCGCTCAGTGTCGACGAGGCACGCCACCTCGGTCAGGCACTCCTAGACGCGGCGCAGCTCGTCGACGACCAGCGCGACGCCGCTATCCGCAACCTTCTCGACAACACCCCCTAGAACGCCCTCTGAGCAGCGTTCCCGCCCGCCCATGCCTCGGTATGGGTAGGGCAGGGATCGGCGCTCAGCGCGCCAACTAGACGGGTGTTTCAGGTAGTCCACCCCTAAAAAGACCACTCCCGTGTGCACACCCCAGAACGGGCTGGGGCGCTCCCGTAGCGGTGTCCGGCCGGACGCTACCGGGGGTCACGACCAAGCTCGCACCCATACGGGGCGGGCTACTCGTCGTGGGCAGATGGTCTATGCCGACATGGTGACCGGGCAAACCGTGGGGAAGGGGATCAAGCACCAGCACCCCGTAGGGGTTCCGCACTCCCTGTCTTTAACGGTGACGTTCCCGGTACGCCTTCTGACGGCAGGCCGGGGAACAGAACCTCGAGTCGGACCGGGCGGGCTCATACGTGTTCCCACAACCGTCACACGTTACGGGTACTGGAACATGTCTCGCCTTGTAGAGCTTCTGCCGACACGAGTTCGAACAGGTGACGTGCTTCCGGCGCTTATCCGACTCCATGTGGACCTTCTGGCCACACACCTCGCACACCACGACAGGGCTTAGCCTCGGTAGAGGGTCGGGATGAGCAACCGTCTTACCGTCATCTGACTCGAGCTGCATACCCTCTCTCGCGCACGGTAGGCACACTGGCTCGCGTGTCCACCACGGTCGCCGGCGCCGGTCAGCTCGCCTACCCACCTTCGCGTCGGCCATCGGCGTGCCGCGGTCCACCTCGTCATCACATATCGGGCATGACCTCACCAGTGTTCCCATAGCCGTAACGTTACGCTTAGCGGAACACTTTTGCTAGGGCTTGCGCGGCCAGATTCTTGAGGCCGGTGGGGCCCTGACCCCTACCCGCTGGAGTCAGGCGTCTCTCTCCCCCGGTGG
>NZ_JAALDX010000539.1:2451-3044 GCF_014145095.1 Dietzia sp. SLG310A2-38A2
GCGGGTCCAGCAGTCCGACCACGAGGACGTGCCCGGCGTCGGCCTGTGGCTATGGAACGGCAACACCCCCGCCCAGGCGCTCAGCGTCGACGAGGCACGCCACCTCGGGCAGGCACTCCTAGATGCGGCCCAGGTCGTAGACGACCAGCGAGACGCCGCTATACGCCGCCTTCTCGACAACACCCCCTGATTGCGCCTCTGAGTGCTTTCCGTGCGGTTGTGGCCCTCAGGGCCACGACTGGCGCGGTGATCGCTCAGCGTGCGATCTAGAGGGCGTTTTCAGGGACGTTCGCCCATCCACTCAACGTCTTCCGGTGTGCACACCACAGAACCGGCTGTGGCGCCCCTCCCTCGGGTCTGGCCAGACGACGGGCAGGGGTCACGACCAAGCTCGCACCCATACGGGGCGGGCTACTCGTCGTGGGCAGATGGTCTATGCCGACATGGTGACCGGGCAAACTCTGGGGAAGGGGATCAGCACCAGCACCCCGTAGGGGTTCCTCGCCTTAGCGGTGACCACCCCGCCACATTCTTGAGCCCCTCCCCGGCCTGATTGCCACCCGCCGGAGTCAGGCGTCTCTCTCCCCCGGTGG